>JAILBW010000222.1 GCA_024680695.1 Bacteroidaceae bacterium | reverse complement strand
CAGGAAGACTGGAGCCAGGAGTAAGCCTCCACGCCCCCACTCACTACACTCAGTTCCGAGGGATGCACAAAAGTGTGTGTTCCTCGGAACTGTTTTTTCGAGGCGCATCTTTACAACAATCCGCCCCGTTCGGATCCACGTTGTTCAGCAGAACTAGGCTCAAACGTAGTTCAAGGCTGCGAGTAAGTGAGAGGAAAGTGAAGCTCGCTTCGACTTTCCCGAGTGGAAGCAGGCTCGAACGTAGTTCAAGGCTGTGAGCAAGCGAAAGGAAAGACAAATACATATTCTATATACTAATTGCAAAATGCAAAATGCAAAAAAAACGGAGACAGCAGAGTGGCTTCGGCGCTAATTCCGTTGTATGCTGGTAGCAGTGGTTTTTACCCCTGCCTGTGGTCTGTCACCCCTTCGGCGCTTTCTGGGGCGCTCAATGGGGATTGTGAGTGAATAATTATCCATGTTTTTCCCAAAAACAACATTTTCTCTCGCATTTAGTGTGATTTTATTTATGATTGTTAGCCGTAATTAAAAAAATGTTAGTATCTTTGCAAGTGGAAAGCGATTCTCGTCAATGACAAACGCACATCTACTCATAGCAGCCATAATTATTGTTTTCGTGATAGCATTTATTGTCACGATGGTAGTGGTGAACACTCATGCCAAAAAGGTCATCGACGCAAATGCGGAGCTGGTGGAGAGACACAAGGCCCTGCTCGAGCGCGATGCGGTGCGGAGGGTGGATCTGGATGCGCGGAAGAGTGAGCTTGACGGACAGAGGGAAGAGATTCAACGGCTGAGGCAAGAGGTGGAGCGGATGGCGGCAGAACTCAAGAAGAACGAGTCCGACGATGTCACGCTGCTGAGGCTCCTGACCCGTGAGCAACGAGACCGCATCGAGGCCACGGAGGGCATGAACGACGAACAGCTGATGGGCTACATCGAACAGCAGATGGACGAGACGCTGCTCTTTGCAAACTCCAACCTGACACTGAAGGATGTGGCAAAGACGATCGGGCAGACGCAGAAGAGGGTGGTCCAGCTCTTCAAGCACCATGAAAAATATGCCAACCTGAACGATTACCTGACGGAGAAACGTTTCCTGTATGCCTGCAAGCTGATGCGCGACAATCCGCAATGGACGGTCGAGGCTGTGGCGCAGACGGCTGGATTCGTGACGCGGCGCACGTTTCAGGATGTGGTGAAGTCGCGCGTCGGGCTTACACCCTCGCAACTGCGTCAGTCGCTATGCGACCAAGATTCTGCGTAGCACCCAAGCGTAAACGATGGTTACGCCGATTGTCGATGCTTCCACTAATATATTGGGGAGACCCGAGTCGGAGGCTCCGGCAAGGAACCAGAGCACGGGAACGATGGCGGAAACGAGAATATAGAGCGCCATCCACAGTCCCACCTGGCGCAGCCGTCCCCGATAGAAGACGGTCAGGAGAGCGCCGAGCGGCAGATAGACCAGCAAGAGCGATATGGCTACGGCCAGCCTGAGCGCGTCGGGAATGAAGGAAGGGAACTCGACGACGAAGCCAGCCACATTCAGTGCGATTATGAGGTGCCACCAAACGCAGAAGGGACGATAGAGTGGCTTCATACCGCGCAGCAGGCCGACGTACATGACGAGCGAGCCGAACGTCTGAATTACGGCGATTGCCCAGCGGGCGTGATTCTCCATCCAAGTCATTGTCGGCGACCAGCTGATGGCGGCCTGTGCGAGCAGACAGACAAATGCTGCCTCGATGAGCCAGCGGGGCAGGCCGCTCTCCACATGGTCCACTTGGTATCTGCTCTTGATACTTTCTTCCATTATTTCCCTTCTTTGTTGTTTCAGCCGCAAAGTTACGGCTTTTTGTGCAAAGTGGCATCGCTCGGGCCCTGCCAAGTGCCGGTTGGTGGGGTGAAAACTGGCGATTTTCCCAAAATTCCCGTTCTTTCTCAATGTTTATCCTAAATTTTCGCGCGGGAACATTTAAATATAGAATTTATTTGCTACCTTGCTACCTTTGCATTTGTTTATATAAAAATGCGTTCACCTCTCAGATGAAACGAATATTATTGGCGGGCTACGGCAATATTGCTCATGCCTTTGAAAAGATAATGCAGGAGCAGGAGGAACCGGGCAGCTACACCCTGTCCACCTGCGACCTGGCCGACGGAAACGACGTGATGGAGTACCTGCCCCATCATGCCGAGAAGTTTGATGTGGTGGTGAATACGAGTCTGGCCAACAGCATCGCGCTCTCGAAGATGTGCATCCGACTGGGACTGGACTACATCGACGTGGGCATCGAGGACGGATACGACAACATCGACGGAACCCCCAGCGACTATACGGCGCTGATGAAGAAGATGATGAACTGGAAGTGTCACTCGCACATCATGCTCGGCTTCGGCATCAATCCAGGCATCCTCGAACATGTCTATCAGAAATACAAACCTGCAGGTCCGCACTACGCCTTCGAACTGGAGCACGACAACGCCACGAGTCGCGACCACAAGGTGTTTGGTACCTGGTCGCCCTTCATGTATGTGGAGGAGGCTGTGTTTGCCGAGAAGGTCGTTGTTGACCGCAACGGTGCGAAGGTGGTGGACAATCGGCTGCGCGCAGAGGGCGGCACGATGACACTGACCTATCGCGGCCGCAAGCGCCGCTATCTGCCCATCCACCACGAAGAACTCATGTCGATGATGATATCCTGTCCCGACCTGCTCGGTACGGCCTACCTCTTCCAGGCCCCCGTAGGCTTGCAGGACTACTGTCTGCGCAAGGGCAAGGCGATGACGCATTTCCAGATTTTTGCCATCCCCGTTCCGCAAAACCTGCAGGGCGAGGACCATGTCGGCATCCTCTTCTGGGACTGCGGCGAGAGGCTCTACTGGGTGAAGAACTCCACGATGAACCAGTCCACCTGGCTTCGCTACGGCGTGAATGCCGTCTGCTGGCAGACTGCGTCAGGCGCCTGGATTGCCTACCGCCTGCTCGACGAGGTGGGCAAAGATCATCCGCACACGATGACCGAACTCTCCCAGAAGATGGCTTCTAAGATCGACGGGCTGCTGAACACCATCGGGCTCACTTTCTACTGCGAGGAGGCACCCTTCGACGTGAACGAATTCAAGGCGCAGATTATCTCCTACTTCGAATGAACGGACACTACACCTGCTTCGAATGAACGAACACTACACCATACAGCCGGCCGTCGCGGCTCAAGCCCCCCGGATAGCGACGCTCATCATGGAGGCAATGAACCATGACTGCTGCCAGTATTTTGCCGGACCTCGGC
>JAILBW010000204.1 GCA_024680695.1 Bacteroidaceae bacterium | reverse complement strand
CTGGCAAGCGCATCGAGCCAGAACCGCCATCGCATCACCGGCCGCAAGCGTTCCTCGGGCAGATTCTTGTAGAGGAGCAGCAGGTTGTTGCGGAAATTGAGGAACGTCTTCTGCGGATTGTCCTTCGGAAGCGTGCCTCCGCCAAGGTGATAAACCACGCTGCTGGGCACGCAAGCCACACCGCGTCCGCGACTGCGCAGGCGCCAGCACAGGTCGATTTCCTCCTGATGGGCAAAGAAGCGCCCGTCGAGCCCGCCTGCTTCCCAATAGTCGTCGCGGCGGATAAGCAAGGCAGCTCCCGTAGCCCACATCACCGACATCGGTTCGTCGTATTGGCCCTCGTCGCGCTCCACTGTCGCCATCAGTCGTCCCCGGCAGTAGGGATAGCCCCAAGCGTCGATGAAGCCTCCGGCCGCACCTGCATATTCAAAGGCATCGCGCTGCCATTCGCAACGCAGCTTGGGTTGGCAGGCAGCGCATTCGGGATGCGCATCCATGTATTCCAGCAGAGGCCCGAGCCAGCCCTCGCCGACCTCGACATCGCTGTTCAGCAGCAGATACATCTCATTCTCCACCTGCTGCAAGGCTCGGTTGTAGCCTTCGGCAAAGCCATAATTGCGGTCGAGGACGATGCGCCCCACCGCAGGATAGCGGGCCGAGAGCCATTCGAGCGAGTCGTCGCTGCTGGCGTTGTCGGCCACAATAACGTCGGCACCAGCCGAATGCGCAAGCACCGACGGCAAGAAGCGCTCCAGCATCCGGCGCCCGTTCCAGTTCAAAATCACAATGGCTATTCGTTCCATAAGCCGATGGGGGGTTATAGTATGGTGGCCGTCAACGCATCGCCCGCCGCATTCCATTCGCCCAAGCGGACCGTCACGATGCGATTGTCCTTCTGCGCCTCGCCGACCGTCACCTCCGTGCGGATGTAGTTGTCCGTAAATCCATGCATGATGCCGGGGGTGTGACTGTGCTCCAGGAGCACCGGTCGCCTCGCGCGCGCGTATTTATTATAAAAGGTATGCAGTTTTGCCTCGCTCAGCGCCAGAATCTGCTGGCTGCGTTCGTGCTTCTCCTCGGGTCGCACCGAATGGGGAATCTGCAGCGCCTTCGTGCCCGGCCGCTCGCTGTAGCTGAAGACATGGTATTGAGCCACATCCAATTGTGCGAGAAAACGATGAGCCTCGCGAAAGAGGGCATCGGTCTCGCCGCGCGTTCCGACGATGACATCCACCCCGATAAAGGCATCGGGCATCAGTGCGTGGACTCGCGCCACTTTGTCGGCAAAGAACTGGGTGTCGTAACGACGATGCATGAGGCGAAGCACCTCGTCCGAGCCGCTCTGCAGAGGAATGTGGAAATGCGGCATGAAGGCACGGCTCGAGGCACAGAATTGGATCACCTCGTCGGTGAGCAGATTGGGCTCGATGCTGCTGATGCGATAGCGGGCGATGCCTTCCACTTCGTCCAGCGCCTGCAGCAGGTCGATGAAGCGCTCGCCTGTCGAACGGCCGAAGTCGCCGATGTTCACTCCCGTCAGTACAATCTCGCGCCCGCCCTCTTCGGCAGCCTGCCGCGCTTGCTCCACCAGCATGGCGATGCTGCCATTGCGGCTGCGGCCTCGGGCAAAGGGGATGGTGCAGTAGGTGCAGTAATAGTCGCATCCGTCCTGCACCTTCAGGAAGTAGCGGGTGCGCTCGCCGCACGAACAACTTGGCACAAACGAGCGGATGTCGGCCGTCCGGCTGGTGTGGTACTCATGGGCAGCGAGCAGGCGCTCCTCGGGCATCATGGAAAGTCGTCGCACGATGTGCTGCACAATGTCGCCCTTCTCCTGAGCGCCAAGTACGAGGTCCACTCCCTCGAGCCCGGCTACCTGTTCGGGCCGCAATTGGGCATAGCAGCCTGTCACCACCATCAGCGCACCGGGGTGTCGCCTGGCGAGCCGGTGGATGGCTTGGCGGCATTTCGCATCGGCCACCTCAGTCACGCTGCAAGTGTTCACGATGCAGATGTCGGCCGTCTGACCTTCCCCGACCGTCTCCACACCGGCGTCACGCAACTGGCGTCCCACAGTGCTCGTCTCTGCAAAGTTAAGCTTGCAACCCAGCGTAAAGTAGGCCGCCTTGAGTCCTTCTAAAGTGTTCATAGTGCAAAAGTACAAAAAAAAATCGAAAAAAAGCGCCACATTGTGCCTACATATTAAAAAAATGGCGTACCTTTGCAGCGTTTTTAGAAACAACTGATGTTTTACAATTAAAAAAACAAAAAAATGAAGAAGTTAGCATTTCTGTTCACTGCTGTAGCAGCATTGTCTTTCGCTTCTTGTGGCAACAAGGCCGCTCAGGCTGAGCAGGCAGAGGCAACTTGCACAGAGGCTTGCACTTGCGAAGCATGCGAGTGTGATCCTTGTGAGTGCACCGGTGAGTGCGCTGGCAAGTGTGAGGTTTGCAAGTGCGATCCTTGCGAATGCGATTCCTGCAAGTGCGATTCCACTTGCGAGAAGGCATGCGAAAAGGCTTGCGAGAAGGATTGCAAGGGCGAGTGCCCCGAAACTCCCAAGGCTGAATAAGCATTCAGACCCACAGCAAGAACAGAGGACTGCATCCATTGGTGTAGCCCTTTTTTTGTTGCCTGGCCCAAGTCAATGGCGCAACGAAATACACCAAAGCGAGAGGGGCACCAACCTGAACGGCGGCGCCCCTCTCGCATTATCTTATTTCGAGTTTCTGTGCCTTGGATTATTCCTCAGCAGGAGCCTCCTCGACTGCGGGAGCAACCTCCTCAACCACAGGAGCAGCCTCTACAGCGGGAGCTTCCTCAGCAGCAGGAGCTGCGGGAGCATTCTCAGCCACAACGGTGAAAGGCACCTCGGCCGAAACTTCCTTGTGCAGACGAATATGAGCCACATAGTCGCCTACCTCCTTGACGTCCTTTACCTGGATGAGCTTGCGGTCCACCTGGAAACCGAGCTTCTGCAGTTCGTCGGCAATCTGCAGGCTGTTCACACTGCCATAGATTACGCCGCTGGAGCTCACCTTCGTAGCGATGGTCAGCGACACTGCGTTCAGCTTCTCGGCCAGAGCCTCTGCCTCAGCCTTAATCTTGGCCAGCTTCACGGCCTTCTGCTTCAGCACCTCAGCCAACTCTTTCTTTGCACTCTCGCTGGCAATCACGCCCTTTCCTTTCGGAATCAGGTAATTGCGGCCGTATCCCGGCTTTACGTTCACGATATCGTTCTTGTAACCCAAGCCGATAATATCTTCTTTCAGTATAATTTCCATAACGATTCCTCCTTTAATGTTACTTCATCAAGTCTGTCACGAAGGGCAGCAAAGCCAGATGACGCGCACGCTTCACAGCCTGAGCCACGCGGCGCTGATACTTCAGAGAGGTGCCCGTAATGCGACGGGGCAGAATCTTTCCCTGCTCGTTCAGGAACTTCTTCAGGAACTCGGGGTTCTTGTAATCGATATACTTAATACCGCTCTTCTTGAAACGGCAGTACTTCTTTCTCTTGACATCAATTGCAGGAGCTGTCAGATAGCGAATTTCAGATGATTGCTGTGCCATGGTTAGTCCTCCTTTTTAGTGTTTCTTCTCTTTTCTGCATAAGCAGCTGCATACTTGTCCAACTTCACGGTCAGGAAGCGCAGCACCTTCTCGTCGCGACGGAAGAAGGTCTCCAGAGTCTTGATACCTTCGGGCTCGGCCTTGAACTCGAACAATACATAAAAACCCGTGCTCTTCTTCTCAATCGAATAAGCCAGCTTCTTCAAGCCCCAGTTCTCCTCATTGATAATCTCGGCACCGATGCCGGTGAGAACGTCCTTGAACTTGTTCACCGCTTCCTTCATCTGATCGTCAGACAAAACGGGAGTTAAAATGAAAACGGTTTCGTACTGATTCATAATACGTTTAAATGAATTTAATAAGTAGGTTTATTGTCTCGTGCGCCAAAACGCGGTGCAAAGGTAGTACTTTTTCCCGAACTGGCCAAACATCTGCACATTTATTTTATTGTATGCCACATAATAACGTTTTTCTGGGCAAAATCTTTCGCAGTCTCGCAAAAAATGTGTTATTTTGTGCCTGAAAAGTACGTAAAGCGACTCTAAACACATATTTAAGATAAAAGGAAACTATGAAAAAGAATGCTGGAATCATCCTCATCGTGCTGGGTGCACTGCTGCTAATCCTCAGTTATGTAGCTGATTTTATGGACCACAACTGGTATCAGCTCCTCTGCCTGCTGTTCATCATCGGCGGCATTGTGACACATATCATCGTAAGCAAAAAGGCACAGAGCGAATAGCCACTCTCCGAGATAATGAAAAAACTCCACTTCTTGATTTGCCTCATCACCGCAGCGTGCATGAGCCAGAATGTTCGTGCGCAATTCGACACCGACTACAGCGAAGACCTGGAGCTATATTACGACGAGGACGAGCCGCAGGACACACTGCCTGCCCACAAGGAATACCGCAACATCCTCTACGCCCAGTACTCCCCCTCGCGCTACCACTTCCGGGGTGCCACGCCGCGCCTTGAGTTTCAAGAGTTCGCCGTCGGCTATGCCCGTATCGTGCAGGTGCAGGAGGACACACCGCTCTATGTCGAAGGCGGACTCCAGATGAAGTACTCCCACTCGTCGGGCGATGCAGCCCATCAGAATGCGACATACAGCCTGCTCGCCTTCCGCATCCCCATCAATGTCAGCTACAAATGGTTTCCCTGGCGGACCCGCGAACTTGCGCTTGCACCCTTTGCAGGCGTAAACGTGCGAGCCATCGCATTGGCCCGCGAGAAGCTTGCCGGCGCCACCACAAACCTTATGGACGATGCGACCAACACGACGGGCGCTGAGTGGGATTGGGGCCAGATTGGCTGGCAGGCCGGAGTGGCCTTCTACTACGGCCCCTACAAGCTTGCCGCCGCCTACGGCAACGACTTCCGCGACAAGAGCAAGCTCCCGCGCATCAACGAATGCAGCCTCATCGTCGGCTACTCGTTCTGAGACCGGAGGGAGAGAGAAAGGTTGTCAGTCTGGCGATGTGAACGTCCTCTCTTTATCTCACCATCACCTTACGTACATTCCCATCGCTCGTCCGGACAACGTTTAGTCCGGGTTGGCGTTTGCCAATGTTGCGGCCCAGAAGGTCGTAGCAATCACTCTCCACAACCTCAGGAGACTCCTCAGCCTTGACATCAGATGCGTCAAACTCCACGATATTTGCAAACAGTTTCCAGCCTTCTGCCTCCTCATAGAGCGCTTTACAACCGATTGGCACATGAAGAGTCACTGTGTTGTACAATTTGTAAACACCTGCCCCATTTTGAGTATTGCCAAACACTGAGTATTTAATCTCAAAAGGCTCCTTTATCCGAGAATAAATATCCGCTAAGCCTGTGCATCCATAGAATGCATATTCTCCGATGGCCATCATGCTCTGGGGAATTGTGATGGAAGTCATGTACATGCAGTACTGGAATGCATAATTTCCGATGCTCGTCACACCTTCGGGAATATTGATGGAGAGCGGCCTCATGCAGTATTGGAATGCATATTTTCCGATAGCTGTCACGCTTTGGGGGATAGTCGTTACCCAGAAGCCACATATCAACGTGTTTGTTTCTGTTTCAATGATGGCGTTACACCCGTCTCTTGAGTCATAGACTGTATTGCCTTCCGCAACAGTCATCTCAGCTATGTTATAACAGCCGCTGAAAGCCCCACTTCCAATGTTCGTCACGCTTTCGGGAAGGATGACAGCATTCAGGTCGTAGCATCCTAAGAATGCTTCGGCTCCGATGGACGTCACGTTGTAGGTCACGTTTTTATACAATGTGGTGGCTGGGATTACCACATCGCCAGAGTAAAGGTCGTTCCATAACCCATAAGTGACTTCGACTGAAGTATCGTCCAGGATGTCGTAATAAATATGATTTTCCACGAAATCGTATGCATTAGCACTCACTGCGGCCAGCGGCAGGAGCAGAGCTGCAAGCCATTTCGATTTGCAAGTTATTCTCATAGAGCATTCTGTTCTTTTTGATATTGTGCACTTTTTCTACGTCATTTCTGGAACACCCGCACATAGTCAATCTCGTAGCGCATGGGGAAATCGGCGGGGGCGTAGTGCTTGATGCGAGTGTCCAAGGCGAGGTTCAGCAGGAGGAAGTGGGGATGGTGGAAGGGGTTGATGCCCGTTCCGCGCAGCCGTCCGTTGATGGTCTTTGCGAGGTCGATTTCGTTGAGCAGTTCGTCGTCGAGGTAGAGTCGGATAGCCTTCTCGTCCCAGTCCATGCGCCAAACGTGGAAACGCGATGCCCACGCAGGGTCGCGGTCGGTGAAGTGCGTGAGGGGCGTATAGGAGGAATCCCATTGTGTGCCCTTCATCGTGTCGCCAGCCCAGCAGGCATTGGCCAGAACGGTGGGCCGACCCTCATACTGATAGTACTCCATCATGTCTATCTCGCCGCAGGCAGGCCATCCTCCCCCAATGCCCAAGAGCCAGATGGCGGGCCAGGCACCCAGGCATACGGGGATACGGGCACAGACCTCGACGCGTCCGTACTGGAAGGAGAAGAGGTCCTTCGTCACCACTGCCCCACTCGTCCAGAGGATGCGGGGACGGTTGTGGCGCCACTGGGTGCTTCCCTCCTGATACGTCGGGCAGGGAAAGTCGGCGGGGCGGGCTTCAATTACGAGGTGTCCGTCGCGCTGGAATACATTCTCGGGAGCATACCACTGGGCTTCCTCGTTGCGTACGAATCCGCGCTCGTAGGTCCACTTCGTCGAGTCGGGGCGCCCGTCGGTGTCAAACTCGTCGTGCCAGACGAGCCGCCAGCCCTCGGCCGTCGTCTGTGCGGCAGCATCTATGGAACAAGTCAGCGCCGCCACTACTATATACATAACGCACATCAGCGAGCAGGCACTCTGCTCGTTGTACTTCCAGTCTTTCAGGTTCTTCATACTTCCAGATTATACATTCTCACCACAAAGGTACAAAAATTTAGTGAAGAAGCGAGCAGATTTCCGTGAAAAAGTTCACAAAGAGGGGGCAGCGTCAGGAGGGAGGTAGTTCCAGTTCCATCCCGCAACAGCCCATCGTGTTTGACATCGAGAACAAGGCGCAAAAATGAAAATTTCGCTCAAAAATTGCAAAACAGCCTACATGCCTACATAAAATCTCTCGAAACCCGCATGGATAAAGGGATTGCGACGAATCCAAGCCTACATAAAGCCTACATAAAGCCTACATAAAACCTACATTCGGACTCCCTCCCCATTTATGTATGAAGTATGTAGGCATCATGTAGGCTTTATGTAGGCTTTATGTAGGCTTGAAATTTTACAACTTTTTGTACTACAGAAATTTAAAGGCATTTTATGTAGGCATGTAGGCTGTATTGACATTTTCAAAACAAAATTGCGGCAAAAAAGGCCTGACGTTTCAGCAAAAACTTGCGCAAGCAAGCCAATTTGTCAAGGCAAGAGAAGGCCTCTTCTTGCGCAAGCAGAGGCTGCGGCGACAGCAAGCAGGGAAAGATGCGACAGCAAGCAGGAGACGATGCGACAGCAAGCAGGAGACGATGCG
>JAILBW010000201.1 GCA_024680695.1 Bacteroidaceae bacterium | reverse complement strand
TTATGTAGGCTTTATGTAGGCTTTATGTAGGCTTGAATTCGCCGCAATCCCTTTATAAATGCGGGTTTCAAGCGTTTTTATGTAGGCATGTAGGCTGTTTTGCAATTTTTGAGAAAAATTTTTGTTTTTGCGCCTCGTTTTCTATGTCAAGTACGATGGAATGCTGCGGGAACAAGGCCAAAGCTGACTTTTAGAACCCGACTTAAAAAGAACCAGAACAGAGGAGCTAAGGGCAAAGATGATTAACTACGGGATAAAATGAAAGGGGAATTCTCTTAATAATTGTTAAAAGAGAAGGGAAAAGTTGCGCCGTCCGGGATTTTCTTCTTACCTTTGCGGTGATATCATAATGATAGCATAGTAATAACAAAGTAATAACAACGAAAAGGAAGAAGAAAATGAAAACGCAAGGTGAAGAATTAGAGTTTCATGGAGGGTATCTGAACGGATTCCTCATGTGTGCAATCGACATTGTGCTCTATGCAGCGACGATTGGCTCGCTGGTGATGGGCTGTGTGGAGGCCGATGCGGGCAGGCCGTGTGCCTTCTGGTTTGTGCTGACGGGTGTGCTGTTCGTCTCGGCCATCATCTTCAGCTGCGGATTCTCGATGCTGGAGCCCAACGAGGCAAAGGTGATGACGTTCTTCGGCCGATATGTGGGCACCTTCCGTAAGACGGGCTTCTACTGGCTGAATCCGTTCATGGGTGTGAAGAACGTGAGCCTCAGGGCGCGCAACCTGAATCCGGAGCCCATCAAGGTGAACGACAAGATTGGCAACCCGGTGCTCATCGGCATGGTGGTAGTGTGGCGACTGAAGGACACTTACAAGGCCATCTTCGACATCGATACGGAAATCGGAGGTGCCACGCAGACGGGCAGCTCGGCAACAGCCAGAATGAACAAGTTCCAGAACTTCGTGGCCGTACAGAGCGACAGCGCCCTGCGCGAGGTGGCTGGCATGTATGCCTACGACAACGACGGGAACGACTCGGACGAGGTGACGCTGCGAGACGGCAGTGCGGAAATCAACGAGGTGTTGCTAAACAAGCTGAACGAGCGGCTGGCAATGGCTGGCCTCGAGGTGCTGGAGGCACGGCTGAACTATCTGGCCTATGCGCCCGAGATTGCGGCCGTGATGCTCCGTCGCCAGCAGGCTGCTGCAATTATCAGCGCGCGGGAGAAGATAGTGGACGGAGCCGTGTCGATGGTCAAGATGGCACTCGACAAGCTCTCGGCCGAGGAGGTGGTCGACCTCGACGAGGAGAAGAAGGCGGCAATGGTGAGCAACCTGCTCGTCGTGCTCTGCGGCGACGAACCTGCTCAACCTGTGATAAACAGCGGAACGCTAAATCATTGATTCTATGAAGAGATACGAGTATAAGGTAATCACCACCCTGTTCCGCCTCGAGCGCAAACTGAACCAGCTGGGCTATGAGGGATGGAAGGTGGTGGCTGGCACCAAGAGTTCGTTGGTGCTGATGAGAGAAAGTCAGAATTAGTTTTTCATGGCAAAGAAAGAAGCTACAGAGACGAAGAGCTTCATCCTGCGCATCGACACGGACACGATGAATGCCATCGAGGCTTGGGCGGCGGACGAGTTCCGTTCCGTCAATGGCCAGATTCAGTGGATTCTGTCCGAAGCGCTGCGGAAGAGTGGGAGGAAGAGGAAGTAAGGTGCCCCCCTACCCCAGCCCTCGCCCGACGATGGGACTGGCTGGGGAGGGGGTTTCTTTTGCCATTTTTTGAATCAGCCTTACTTCAGCACCACTCTGCCATTTATAATATAGACGCCCTTTGTGGCTCTCTCCACGCGGCGACCGCTGAGGTCGTAGATGGCATCTCCGCCTTGCGCTCCGGCCGTCGTTCCCCGAGGCGACTCTATGCCAGAAGCATTGCCGAATGTGCCGTCGGCATTCTTTATCACCACACTGCCGGTGGGGAACGGTATGGGAATGTCGTCCTCACCGATGGTCTGTGTCCACTGTATGTGGCTTTGGTCGCCATTGAGCAGGTAGCAGACCTCGCCATTCCGAAGCTGATCCTCGGTTATCTGGGTGACATCGGCCGGAATCGACGAGAAGCGATTCAGGTAGTAGCAGTTGTCGCGGGTAGCATTGTTGGGGTTGCGGACAATGACGTTGCCGTTGTTGGTCTTCACATCCATCTCGCCGATAGCCAAGCAATTGACGAGCGACAGACGGCCTGCAGAAGTAACCCATCCCGCAATGCCGGCACAGCTGTGTGCATTCTCGCCATGGATGGCACCGTTGAAGACGCAGTTCCTGACGACAGTGCCCGGTTCCATGCAAGTGGCCAGAATGCCGCCCGTACCTGCATCGCCATTGTAGCTGGTGTTGATAATGACGCTGCTGACGCAGTTCTCGATGGTGCCGCCATAGACGAAACCGACGATGCCGCCCACCTGCTGGAACGATGTGTTGATGTTTCCGGTTACATGCAGGTTCTTCACCGTGCCGCTCAGCGTGCGGAACAAGCTCCATCGGGGCTCGGTGGGCTCAGTGGTGAAGCTAATGGTGTGATACTGACCGTCGAACGTTCCGGCATAGTAGAGCGTGGAGGTGGCCACCACAGGGCCTGTATAGTCATCGAGGTCGGCAGTCAGGACGGCATCGAGTGCATTCTCGCCGTTGTTTACCCTTACGGCAAACATCGCGAAGTCAAGCGCTGTGCCTATCTGGCAGACACCATCCGACTCGCGCAATGCGAAGGAAAGTTCGGCCGCATAGTCCTTCAGTGCATCCTCCATGCTGGCCCCTCCGTCCTCATACATGACCACCAGCCTTTCGATGAGTCCGTTCAGTTCCGTCTTCTGATCCGCAGAAAGGAAAGTGCCCAGCGTGCCGGCCATGTCGTTCAGCGTCTCCGTCTGACGCATCAGGCCGATGTAGGCTTTCTTGCATTCATAGACCTGCCGGAACAGCTCGGAGAACTTCTCGACCAGCGCATACTTGGCGGCGGCATCCGCTGTGGTCTCCACCGCTTCGATGGCATTGCTCAGTTCGTCCTTCAGTGCCTGCGAGAAGTTGGGATAGCTGGCATAGTCGCTGCTCGAACTGGACTCATAGACCTCGACAAGCGTCGTGGCGCGAGCAGCCATCGAGGCAAGTGTGCGGTCCAGTCCTTCTGCAGCCTCCTCCATCGCTCCGTGATATATGAGCACGATGTTGCCGAAGCCGAGCCATTCGGGCTGCTGTCCGGTACCGGGCTGGCGAATACCAACGGTGAGTGTACCGTCGGTCACGTTGCAGAGTACGCTGTTGGGATAGCGGCCAGCCTTGAAGGCAATGCCACAGCCCAGCAGACCATGCACCACATAGCCCTCGACGTTATTCTCGATGTCCGTCACCTCGAAATCAGGCACATCGCCTGTGATGTGGCAGTTGAATCCGTCGATTGCGTCGTCTGCAGGCATCATGTCTTCGATGACCGTCTGGAAATAGTTTTGTACATCGTTGGCGTAAAGTGTGGCCGCATAGTTGGTATTCCGAAGGTCATCGGCACCGGGATAGGGACGGAAGGCGCCGTTCACCTGCAGCTCATAGATGCCGTTCTGCAGTCCGGTCAGCGTCTGGTACATATCCATCGTATTGTTCCAGCACTCAACGGCATGCGTCGCACTTGTGCCGGACGCATCGTAACCGGTGCCCTTCTTGCCGCTCCATCCGTTCCAGCCATCGCTGAAGTCGGGATTGGTGAGCAACTTGGTGATGTCGGTGCCGGAAGCCGGTTCGTAGACGAGCGCCGCATTGTACATCGCATCTATCTTGACAATCTCAGCCTGAAGGGTTTCCACGTCTGCCAGGCGTTCGGACAAGATATACGGTGCTGTACCATTGGGATAGAGGTTGCTGGGTTCTGCAAACTCCTTCAGATAGAACTCCAGCTCGTCGCGTCGCACATTCTGCAGATTCTCGTTCTTCTCCAGGTCGGCCTTCACTTCCTCCACCTTGGCCTTGAAGGCAACATAGGCCTGCTCGCTTTCCTTCACGCTTGCATAGATCGGTTCTGCCTTCCCCCAGGCTGCAATCATCTCCTCGACGGTAGCTGCAGCTAGGATCTCCTCCACCGCAGCTTCGTAGGCATCCACCAGCGACACCTGAGCAATCACATTCTGGATGAACTGCACCTCAGCCTCGTCGATGGCATCCTTGAACGCCTGCAACGTCCCGTCGTCGAAGGCATTGCCATAGATTTCATTTATATTGTAGATGATGCCTCGTTCGGGCACCGGCGTGGGATATTCGTCCACCCCGAGAAGCTGGAACCAAGTGGCATTGGCGTAAGTCTTGCCATTGAGCAGATAGCCTGCCTCGCCACTCCTGAGCTGCGCCTCCGTCACCTGCTTCGTATCCGAGGGAGTGGCTCCGTAAGGCTTCAGGTAGTAGCAGTTCTCGCGCGTCACTTTACTTGCATTGCGGGCAAACATGTCGCCGCCATTGGCATTGGCCGCAATCTCGCCAATCACAAGGCAGTTGGTGAGCGTTGCCGTATAGGCTGCCCATCCGAGAATGCCGGCACAGCTGTGAGCCTCATCGCCCTCAATGCGACCGGCAAATACACAGTCGCGGATGACGGCTCCGTCCTGTCGGTTGCGGCTGACCAGTCCGCCATAAGCCGAATCGCCGTTGAACGAACTGATGATGTCCACGTTGCAGACGCAGTTCTCAATGGTGCCGCCAAAGAGGTCGCCCACGATGCCGCCGCACTCATTGAAATCACTATAGATGGAGCCTGCCAGATTGAGGTTCCTCACCGTGCCGCTCAGACTGCGGAAAAGACCCCAGATGGGTTCCTCTGCCTCGGTGACGTAATAAATATTGTGATACTGTCCGTCGAACGTGCCGCCGTAGATGACGCTGGTGGTGCCAATCATGGGGCCCGAGTAGTCGTTGAGGTCGTCCGTCAGCATGGCGTTCAGCGTATTCTCTCCCTTGTTCACACGAGTGGCGAACCAGGCGAGATCGTCTTCCGACGACAACTCGTAGAAGCCCTCGGCATTGAGTGGCTTGTAGTCAGGGTCGGCATTTCCGCACACACTGCAGACGCCCTTCACGTAGGTGTGTGAGGGTTTGACAAGGCTGGGGTCTTCGTTTGTGTAACCAGTCTCTCCCTGTGGCGTACCATCGCAGAGGAAGCCTCCGCTGGGCACTGCATACACCTTCTTGCCAGTGGGGAACGGAGCAGGAGACAGATCCGTTCCGATTTCCTGTGTCCACAGTATGTTGCTTTGGTCGCCGTTGAGCAGATAGCACAGCTCACCGCTCCTAAGCTGTTCCTCGGTCACCTGCGTAACGTCGGAGGGAATGGTGGAATAGGGCTTCAGGTAGTAGCAGTTCTCGCGCGTCGCATTGTTCGGGTTGCGGACAATGACGTTGCCGTTGTTCGTCTTGACGTTCAGTTCCCCGATGGCCAGGCAATTGACGAGCGACAGACGGCCTGCCGAAGCAATCCAGCCTGCAATACCAGCACAGCTGTGTGCATTCTCACCCTCAATGATGCCGTCGAAGACGCAATTCCTGACGACGGTGCCTGGTTCCATGCAAGTGGCCAGAATACCGCCCGTACCTGCATCGCCTTTGTAGCTGGTGAAGATGCTGACGGAGCTGACGCAGTTCTCAATAGTGCCGCCATAGACAAAGCCGGCAAGTCCGCCCACCTGCTGGAACGACGTGGTGATGGTGCCAGCTACATGCAGGTTCTTCACCGTACCGCTCAGCGTGCGGAAGAGGCTCCATCGGGGTTCGGTAGGTTCGGTGGTGAAATAAATGGTATGACATTGTCCGTCGAATGTACCGGCATAGTATATCTCGCTGGTTCCGATCATGGTGCCCGTATAGTCGTCGATATCGGCAGTCAGCACAGCGTTGATGGAGGGGTCTATCTCTCGCACCATCACGGCAAACCAGTTGAGGTCGGCCTCGTTGCTCAGTTCGTAGAAGCCGTCATTGTTCAGCTGCTTGTAGTTGAGGTCAGGATTGCCGCATATTTCACAAATGCCGTCCTTGTAGCTATGCTGCTCGGTGCGTCCGAACACCTTGTCGCAGAAGTCCATATAGTTTCCCCAGTCGTAGGCAAGGATATTGTGCGAACCTTTGCGGATGTGATGGCCCACATCGGTCATGATGGGTTGCTGGATTCCAGGCATCTCGGGCGAGCTGAGCCCAGTCATGCCATACAACTCGAAGACGGGCGAGGCATGGTACAGCGAGAGGTACTCCCCTTTCGGGTCTGCCCAGCTATCCTCGCTCGCACTTGCTACGTACAGGTGGCGCGGTGCTACGAGCGCAAGCAGTTCGTGCTGGTCGAAGGGCAGTTCCGGCTCACGGTTTGAGTACTTCGAGAAGTTCGTGCAGAACCAATGCGGAAAATTTGAGGTGATGGAACTGATGGTCTCTCCGAACTCACGCTTCGAGAGGGCTGCACCGCCGCAACCCGAGTCGTTGGAGATAACCACCCGGAAGCGTGTATCCTGCACACCTGCCCAGATGGCTGCCTTTCCTTGACGCGAATGGCCAATGACGCTGAGTTGGTCCTTGTTTGCCCATGATTGCTGCACCACCCAATCGGCTATGCGACTGCTGCCCCATGCCCAGGCACCCAGTGCCTGCCAACGACTTGCGCCCACTTCCGTTTGGGGAAGCAGTGGGATAATGCTTTCGGCTGCACCGCTTGTATTGTCGGGATAGATGTCGTGGTAACACATCGTCACCACTGCATAGCCTCGGCCTACAATATTCTTCACCGGCCAGCGACTCACCTGTGCGCCGCGGTTCAATATGGGGTCCTGACGGTTCGACAGCCGCTCAAAGTAGGGCGAATAGCGCACCCAGTCGTCGGTCGTCGTATTGTGATTGCCCTGGAAGTTGTAGCCGATAAAGACAGGCACAGAGCCTTGGCGGTTGTTGGGGATATAGACCAATGCCAATGCCTTCACTTCCTTGCCCTGCCCCCGGAAGGTGAACATCACCTGCTGGGCGGTGGCCAGTCCGTCAATGGCATCTGGCTTCTCGGCAACCACTTCGTAGCTGACCTCCACATTTCCCTGCGGAGTATAGCCATACTCCTGACTCTGGAAGATGTCAAGCAACTCTGGGCGCCGCTTCTGTTCCCACAATTCAACGGAAGTGACCTTCGTGCCGTCCTGACACGTCAGCACATCGGGAAGCTCGTAATTTGGCACTTTCGACTCGTCGTAATTGGTGTCGGCCCACACTTCAGCAGTAAAGCCTACACACATCAGTGCGGCAAGAAGCAATGTAAGATAATGTTTCATATTCGTTTCCCTCTCATTCTCCCCCGTCGAGGGGAAGAGGCCATATAGGGTGCCGGGCCTAAGGTTATCCATTCCTCGCTGGAAACAACCTCTGTCAATGTCTGTCTGTTCAGGATTTAGGCTTATCAGAAGGTTTTATCATTGCAAATTTACAAAGAAGCGCGCAAACCGCAAAGGCTTTACAAAGAAAAGTGGGAGGGAATTACGAAAAAAGCAAAGAGGAGGATGAGTTTGGCCTCATTCTCCCCTTGCCTTTGTGCTTCGCAGTCCGAAAATAATGATTTGCAATGCGATACTGCAGCCCATTATGCGTGGGCAACGCTACACCGATTCGTCATTCTGCCTCTGGCTCCTCGTCGCCGAAGATGTCCCAGTCGTTCTTCTTTGTCAAGGCATCACCGCCGTTCACGGTTCCCTCGCCGATAGGCAGGCTTGCGGCCAGCATTTCACATTCGGAAGCATTTCCTATTTCCATGCTTGGTTTAATGTATGTCTTCATAGTTTACAGTTTTTATTCGTTTCTATTG
>JAILBW010000200.1 GCA_024680695.1 Bacteroidaceae bacterium | reverse complement strand
TCTTCGGAAATGGAGGTGGCCTGTGTGCCATAGAGGCTGTAGCAGTTGGTCTGTGTGTAGGAGGCACCGCGTCGATACATGTAGGATGCATCGTTTTGGTATCCAGAGACCTCGGAGGTGGACCAGCAGTTCTCCACGATGGCATCCTGGCCCACCCATCCTGAGAGCTGTCCGCATTCCAATGAGCCGGAAACATTTCCGGTGCTGTAGCAGTTGCGCATCACGGTGATGGGACCCGCCGATGGGCTGTTAGCGTGGATGGCACCCGAGTTCTTTCCCGTGCCCGATACCGTACCTTCGTAGCCGAGGTTGAGCAGGTAGATGGGCTGGTGGTTGCCTGTGAAGCGGCTCACGATGCCAGCCGTATAGTCGACGCCTGCCGAGGAGCAGGTCTCGTCGAGCAAGAGATTCTGTATGGTGCAGCCTGGTTTGACGTAGCCGAAGAGGGCCACATCGTTTGTCTCTCGCGTGAGGTTCAGATGGCTGATGGTGTGGAATTGTCCGTCGAAGGTGGCGGCATACGGATAGGCGGAGGATCCTATCGGCACGAACTTGTCGCTGTAGTCTGACATGTCGATATCGGCAGTCAGCACGGCATTCGCGGTGTGGTCGCCGGCATTTACCATTGCGCTGAAGATAGCCAGCTCCCTTCCCGTTCCGATTTGGTACACTCCGTCCGTCTTCTTCAGTATGAAAGGCAGGTTGGCGAGATAGTTCTGCTGTGCCTCCTCGAAGCTGAAGGTACCGTCCATGTAGCCCTCGATAAGCGTCTCCATCAGGTCAGAGAGAGTTTGCCTCTCTTCGTCGTCGAGTACGTTGTTCATACCTCCGCTTGCGTCTACCAGCCACTCGGCTTGCGTCATCAGCGAAACGTATGCCTTCTTGCAGTCGTACACTTGCTGGAACAGATCCGAGAATCGTTCCACCAGTGCATACTTGGCCTCGGCCTCCGTCGTAGTGGCAATTGCATCGATGGCATCCTGCAGCGCATCCTTAATCTCCTGGGCGAAGTTGGGATAGCTTGCATAGTCTACGTCGATGCTGTATTCATAGTTGTTCAGGATGGTGTTGGCGCGCGCGGCCTGCGAGGCAAGTACTCGGTCCAGCGCCTGTGCAGACTCCTCCAGCGGCCCTCTGTAAGTCAGCGTTATCTTTCCGAATCCCAACTGGTCGGGCGCAGGATTGCTATTCCTCATCAGACTGTATAGGAGGTCGGGATTTAGCGTGGTGATGTTGTCGGGCGAGAGTGCCAGCATATTGCGCATATCGCTCTCGGCATTGACTGTCCACACGGAGAGGAGGTAGCCGTTCTTGTGCAGCAGGGAGGCCAGCGCTTTTGTGGCATATTTGTAGTTGCAGTTGATGCCCAGACTGCCTGTCCTCTCGAGCAGCGCAAGTATCATCTGCTGGTATTCCTCATCGTCTGTCCGCTTTGTGTCGGGGTTGTAGTTCAGGTAGTATGGGATACCGGGGCAGTCACGTTTGGCCAATTCTATGTCCTTCTCGCTGAGTCCCGTCATAAACACCTGCTTCTCCATCCCGTATTCGGCGATGAGGGTGTGCAGAGGCTCAAGTGTGGCCGTTTCCTTGATGTCGAGGTTCATCCTGACAGACGTCTTGGCAACGGCGGCGAATACTGTGGCCAGTTCCACGCCCCCTTCGTCCGAGGCGATGGCATCGTGGCTGATGGCCAGTGTGCCGTTGGGGCGGCAACGCACGTCAACTTCCAGGATGTCGGGCCTTCGGATTAGTGCAGTGCTGATGAATCTCATACTGTTAGCCTCAGTGCTGTAGGCCCCGGAGTGGGCGGTCACAGTGGTCGTCATGTCCGACGTCGAATTGCCTGTTCCGGCCAACTTGACGCCCACGGTCAGTGTGCCGTCGGTCACATTGGCCAGTATGGAGTTGACATAGCGTCCTGCCTGGAAGGCGTTGCTATAGCCCGCGATGCCGTGCGGAATGTAGCCGGCCTCCGCACCGTCGTTTATCACCATGTAGTCCTCCGCGTCGCCTGTGAGGTGGCAGTTCTCGCCATCCACGGCATCGTCCACGCTGACCATGTCTTCGATGCCCGCTTGGAAATAGTTCTGTAGGGTGTTGGCATAGAGCATTGCCGCGTAATTGGTGTTTTGGTGGTCCTCCTCAGGATAGGGATGAAATGCGCCGCTTACTTGCAGTTCATACACTCCGTCCTTCAGTCCGGTGATGATCTGATACATATCCATTGCGTGGTTTCGGCACTCGGCAACCCGGACGCTGCTGGTTTCCGATACGCCCCATCCAGTTCCAACGATTCCTTTCCATCCCTCGAAGCCGTTGCGGAAGTTGGCGTTCACCAACAGGTTTGTCACGTCGGAATCCTTTACGTAGCCGCCTTCCACAGCCTGTCGCAGCAACAGGCTCATGTAGTCGGTCTCGGCTGCCAGTTCTTCCGTTGTCAGTGTGTGGGTGTCCATGATGTAGGAGTAGCTGCCGTTGGGGAAGTCCCCCCCCTTTTCCAAGTACTCGCTCAGATATTTTATTAGGATGTCGCAGTATTCGCCCGAGACATCGGGATTCTCGGCGAGGAAGGTCCTTGCTTCTTCCACCTTGTTCTGATAACTTACGTATGCGGCTTGCGAGATTCTGATACTCTGTCCGATGGCATCCAACTCTGCATAACCATCCACCAGTTCCTCCCAGCTGGTCGCTTCGGCCAAAGCCCGAGCCTTGGTAGTGTAGGCTTCGATCAGTGACTGTGTGGCCGTCAGTTCTTCGTTTTCCGTGTAGGCGAGCAGGGCCTCCGACATTGCTTTGCTGCCAACGCTCAACGAAACCTTGTTCACGGAACCGTATGTGTCGCATGCCTTGTAAACGGCATCGTGGGTGGGAGAGAGTACAGGATGGCTGTCTTCGCCCAGTGTTTCGTACCAAGCGGATGTGTATTCAAACTTTCCATTGTTCAGTAGCCAGCACAATTCGCCGTTCTCTATCTGCTCCTCGGTAATCGTTGTGCCCTGAGAGCCGTAAAGGCTGTAACAGTTTTTTATCGTATAGGTGGATCCGCGTCGGTACAGATAGAAATCATTGCTTTGATAGCCAATTACCTCGGAAGTGGACCAGCAATTCTCTACAATGCTGTTTGTCCCGACCCATCCCGACAGCTGTCCGCACTCTCCTGCTCCAGAGATTTTTCCTGTGCTGTAGCAGTTGCGCATCACAGTGATGGGGCCACCTGAGGGGCTGTTGGAATGTATGGCGCCCGAGTTCTTTCCCGTCCCGGTGACCGTACCCTCGTAGCCGAGGTTTAGCAGATAGATGGGGTTGGCAGAACCGGCAAAGCGGCTCACGATGCCCGCGGTGTAGGTCACCCCAGAGGCGGAGCAAGTCTCGTCGAGTATGAGGTTCTGGATGGTACAGCCTGGCTGGGCGTAGCTGAAGAGGGCCACATTGTCCGTTTCCCGTTCGAGTTTCAGGTTACTAATTGTGTGGAACTGCCCATCGAAGGTGCCAGCGTAGGGGGCGCTGCTTGTGCCTATCATTGGGAACTTGTCGCAGTATTCTGCCATGTCGATATCGGCCGTCAGCTGTGCGCTCGCGTCGATCTGCCTTAAGTTTGTGACCTTGTTGGCAAACCATGTAAGTTGCTCTGCGGTGCCTATTTGCCAGTAGCCATCCTCCTGATCTACGATGAAATCGGGATTCTCGGCATGGCAGATGGTACAGAAGCCGCAGTCGAAAGTGTGCGGGGCTATATTTGCACCGGGGGTGTTGCTGAATGTGGTGACTCCCTCCAAGGGGGTAACCCCGTCGCAGGCAAGATTGCCGTTCACATAGACTATACTGTGGTTGGGGTAAAGGGTCGGATGTGCGTCTTCACCCAGTGTCTGGTACCAGTTGAGGGTATTTTGGTTGCCGTTGAGCAGGAAGCACAATTCTCCGCTCTGTATCTGCTCTTCAGAAATGGAGGTGGCCTGTGTGCCATAGAGGCTGTAGCAGTTGGTCTGTGTGGAAGAGCTTTTGCGATACATATAGGAACCGTCATTCTGGTAGCCCTCCACCTCAGATGTGGACCAGCAGTTCTCCACGATGGCATCCTTGCCGACCCAGCCAGAGAGCTGTCCGCATTCGATCGAGCCGGAAACTTTTCCCGTACTGTAGCAGTTGCGCATCACGGTGATTGGTCCTCCCGAGGGGCTGTTTGCCTGTATGGCTCCCGAGTTCTTTCCCGTCCCTGTTACCGTACCTTCGTAGCCCAGGTTCAAAAGATAGATGGACTGGTGGCTGCCTGTGAACCGGCTCACGATGCCAGCCGTGTAGTCGGCTCCCTCTGAAGAACAGGTCTCGTCGAGCACAAGGTTCTGGATGGTGCAGCCTGGCTGTACGTAGCTGAAGAGGGCCACGTCGGCCGAGTTCCTCGAAAGCTTTAGGTTGCTGATGGTGTGGAACTGCCCGTCGAAGTTTCCGGCGTATGGATTGCTGCTCGTGCCAATCATAGGGAATGAGGCACTCTGCTCTGCCATGTCGATGTCTGTGGTCAGCACGGCATTGGCATCTATGGTGCCGCTATTCACCAGTTCGGCAAACGCCATAAAATCATCTGCCGAGCCAATCTCGTAGATGCCTTCGCTGTTCGGTTCCAATGCCCACGCATTCAATCCCGCTATGTATACCAGTGCTACAATGCACGATGATAGTTTCCGTTTCATACTATCTTGTGTTAAAGAAAAAAGGGGCGGATATATGGTCGAAAGTCTCGTTATATATCAGCCCCTGTTATACATAATTAATTACCTCTTACAAATAATGTACTTGTCATTCAGTTTCTGCAGCATCCTCGTCGCCGAAGATGTCCCAGTCGTTCTTCTTCGTCAAGGCATCACCGCCGTTCACGGTTCCCTCGCCGATAGGCAGGCTTGCGGCCAGCATTTCACATTCGGAAGCATTTCCTATTTCCATGCTTGGTTTAATGTATGTCTTCATAGTTTACAGTTTTTATTCGTTTCTATTG
>JAILBW010000191.1 GCA_024680695.1 Bacteroidaceae bacterium | reverse complement strand
GCCCATCCTGAGGATACACTCCTCAGCGACAAGGACATCGCCAATATGCGCAACATCCCGCAGATACTGCGCGACGCACCGCTCGATGCGAAGCACACCGCTCAGTCGCGCCGAATGCGAGTCACCTATACGCTCACGGTGGATGCCGATGCCGTTCCCGATGGGCAGACGATTCGTTGCTGGCTGCCCTTCCCTCGTCGCGACGAGACACGGCAGCTCGATGTGGAGTTGCTCTCGACGAGCGAGGAACAATTCATCCTGGCGAAGCCCGATGCGCCCCACAGTACGCTCTACATGGAGAAGCGCGCCAAAGCAGGTAGCCCGACGACGTTTGTGGAGACCTTTGAGTACACCAGTCGCGGTGCATGGTTCGACCTCAGTCAGGCGCAAGCCTACGACACTCGTTCCCGACTGTACAAAACCTATACCGCCGAGCGCGACCGCCACATTCGATTCACGCCCGAGTTGCGTGCACTTTGTGACAGCCTCTCGGCCGGCGCCACCAGTCCCGTGGAACGCGCCCAGCGCTTCTTCGTCTATATCTGTGAGAACTTCCCTTGGGCTTCGGCAATCGAATACTCCACCATCGAGAACATTCCCATGTATGTCTGGAAGAACCGACATGGCGACTGTGGCCAGAAGTCGCTGCTCTTCATCACGCTTTGTCGTCTTGCCGGCATTCCCGCCCGCTTCGAGAGCGGTTTCATGATGCATCCCGGCGCTTGGAATATGCACGATTGGGCCGAAGTGTGGTTCGAAGGCCTCGGATGGGTGCCTGTCGATCAGTCGTTTGGCTACTTCCGACAAGCGAAGAACGAGCGCGAACGCATGTTCTATCTGGGTGGTATCGATTCGTGGCGCATGATTGTGAACCGCGACTACGGCATGCCGTTGCAGCCACGCAAGAAGTATCCCCGCAGCGAGACGGTGGATTTCCAGCGCGGCGAAGTCGAATGGGCCGGAGGAAATCTCTACTATGACCAATGGACTTGGAACATGAATATCGAGTATCTTGACTAAAGCAGCCGCATCCTCGACCCCTCTCTGGGAGGTGAGCGCTGGCAGAGAGGGCTTTAACCTTTATCACTAACCGCTAACCACTAACTACTAACCGCTAACCCTTGAACTCACAAACCAATATCACTATGAGAAATAAGAAACTGTTCTTCCTCTTTGCCCTCTGCCTCATAGGGCTTTCGATGCGAGCAACCAACCCGCCCACCATGGGATGGAGCTCGTGGAATACCTTTGCGCTGAACATCAACGAAGACGTCATCAAGAGTCAGGCCGACGCAATGGTCGCTACGGGCCTCGACAAGGCAGGCTACAAGTTCATCAACATCGACGACGGCTACTGGGATGGCCGAGCCGAGGATGGCCACCTGCGCCTGAATACCAAGTTGTTCCCCAGCGGCATGCGTTCGTTGGTCGATTACATCCATTCGAAGGGACTCAAGGCTGGCATCTACAGCGATGCAGGCGACAATACCTGCGGTTCGGAGGGGAAGCATGCTTGGGGACTTGGTGTGGGCCTTGCCGGCCATGAGGAAGAGGACTGTCATCTCTATTTCATCGACTGGGACTTCGACTTCATCAAGGTCGATTATTGCGGCGGAAACCACATGGGACTCGACGAACGCGAGCAGTACACCAAGATATCCAATGCCATAAAGAATTGTGGCAAGCCCGGCGTGGTGTTCAATGTCTGCCGCTGGGCCTACCCCGGAACGTGGATTAGCGACATTGCCGATTCGTGGCGAACGACGGGCGACATCAGGAGTTCGTGGTCCAGCATAAAGCGGCTCATCGAGGAAAATCTCTATCTGCAGGCCTTTACTGGCAACGGCCACTACAACGATGTCGATATGCTCGAGATTGGGCGCACACTGTCTAAAAACGAGGAGAATACCCACATGGCCTATTGGTGCATCACCAGTTCGCCGCTGCTCATCGGCTGCGACCTGACGACGATTCCTGAATCCTCGCTCAACCTGCTGAAGAACGCCGATCTTCTGGCCATGAACCAAGACCGTCTGGGGCTGGGTGCTCCCGTCGTACAGCGCGAAGGCGATGTCTATGTGTTTGCCAAGGACATGAAGAAACTGCAAGGGCCGCAGCGGGCTGTGGTGGTGAGCAACCTTGCGGATGACAGACACCGTATCGCCGTGGACATCTCTGCGCTGGGCTTTACGGGCAAGGTGAAGGTGTACGACTGCTTCACACATCAGGTAGTGGAGACCGCTGCCGAGAGCTTCTTCAACGTCAGTGTGCCTGCGCATGGTTCGGCGGCATTCTTTGTTACAGGCAAGCGTGCCGAGAGGACTTCGTATGAGGCTGAAGAGGCTTGGCTGAAGTCGTATCAGGAACTTAAGAATGAACAGACTACCAACCACCAGCGCCATGCCACGGCGAGCCAGGGAGCATTCGTCGGCTATCTCGGCATGACGCCCGACAATATTCTGGAGTGGCGCAACGTCTATAGTCAGAAGGGTGGGGAGTACATCCTCAGCCTGCGATACGCCTCGGGCGAGCCGCGCAGCCTGACTGTCGAAGTGAACGACGGGCAGAGACAGACTCTGCGTGGCCTAAATACGCGGAGCTATACGGATCGTTGGCAGACGGTCGATTTGCGTGTCGTCCTGAAGAAGGGATTCAACACGGTGCGCCTCTCGAACCCTGACAGCTGGGCACCGAACATTGATTGCATGACAATAAGGAAATCCACAAACTAACACTTTTGACAAATGGAACGCAGAGATTTTATTCGACGGACCGGACTGACTGGCGTGGCAGGCATTGGCGCCATGAGCCTGCAGTCCTTCGCACCGGCTCCGGAGCAGACCTCCGACACACGGTTCAATGTCCTTGATTTTGGTGCCAAGGGAGATGGTAAAACCTCTGATACCGAAGCCATCCAAAAGGCGTTGGACGAGGCTGGAAAGGTGAACGGCACAGTGTGGTTCCCA
>JAILBW010000156.1 GCA_024680695.1 Bacteroidaceae bacterium | reverse complement strand
GGAAACATCTTTGTTACGACTCAGTCCGTACACAGATGTCTTCGAGATACCCTCTTGGTGGAGGAAGAGGGCTGTGAAGTTGCTTCGCGATAAACTGCATAAGGAAGAAATGTTCCCATTGCAATACGTCGTGACAATTCCTAAATTGCTCGGTCGCGGACTGAAAGAAATGCCTGTCGTGGACTTTCAGATGAAGATACTCGCTCTCTTGCAGGAACACGAATGGCAATGGAAAGACTTGCAGACACGTCTACTCCAGGAATTCACCTTGAAGGAGGAGTCCGTGAGCGGAGCGAGATTGCTTATTTACAACCAAGCGCTGCAGTTAATGCAGAATGGAATCATTTTAACGAAACAAAAACAATAAAAAAATATTATTCACGTTTAAATAGTAGGTACTATGGAAGTAAAAGGGACACAGGCCAATCCGTACTCGATGTCGGAGTACGAAGCAATGGCAAATGCCGGTACATGGAATGGCGGCTATGTGAGAGATGACAGCGGAACTGTATTTTATATGATGAAGGAACTCGTTGTGGAGGGTTCGGGGTCAGGCAGTGGATCCGGGAGTGGATCGGGAAGCGGTTCGGGGTCACGTTTTGAGTTCAGCAGCGGCTCTGTCCATTGGCACAATCCAGAAGACGATGACGATAACGATGATGATGATGACGATGGTAACGGAAACGAGAATCCTGATGATACAAATACTCCAAACGGAGATGGTGAATGGAATCCTGCAGGAGGAGGAGGCGGTCAAGGAGAAAAAGACAATTATATCCATTTAGATATAAATTCTCATACAGAGATATCTGTATACTCTCGTAATCTTTTGCAAAATCTTGCTGGATATACTGGGAATATTAAAGTGACTTCGACTACAAGAACACCTGAACGTCAAGCGAAGGCAATGCTAAACAATATAAAGAAAACAGGAGTTGCCGAACAGAAGATATTATATGGTTCATATGGAGATAAGGTCATTGACGTATATGATTCTTCTAAAACAGATGATGAAAATCTAAATTCAATGATACAAAGAATATATGAATTGGGGCCTTCGAATGTTTCTAAACATTGCTATTCAGCGGCAGAATACAAAAAAGTAAATATAATAGACATCAGCCGGAGTAGTCTTTCAAGTCCTGATGATTTCATAACGGCTATAAAAAAACAATACCCTAAAATAATTATATTCAATGAAAAAAGAAATAATTGCGTCCACATTGAAATTCCGCAACCATAGATTGCAGTTTATTATATGGAGTTTGACTGTTTCCTCTATGATTGTTTCATGCGCTCTACAAGAAAATAGGACATTGGTATTCTGGAATGAGGATTCTACACTTCAGGGCGAGGATAAATATTTGAGACTGGATTACGTGAAAGGACATCTGCAGAGTGGAATTCTATGTGCAACAAGCGATGAAATAGAGGAAGCCCGAGAAGGTTACCCTTGTGGCTTCTTTGCGTTACCCCTAAGTCACATTAAAAACCATGGAGATACCATCTACTTCTCCATTGTCATGCCTCGGGGTGAGAATTTCTATCGTGCCCGCCCTTTCCGGATTTCCCCCGAAAGTGGGCTGATTAAACCAGACAGTGATGAATTGTGGGAAAATGAAGATGATTGGGAACATAATTACATTCCATATCTCGTAAAGTACGGATGCCAAGACACAATATCAATAAGATACAAGATGTATATGAAAGGTGATTCCCTATTGCTTTACAACATTCTTCTTGGAAATAACTATGGGTCTTCTGGGCACATTACATTCAAAAAAATGAACCCACTCTCACAATCACAATAGAACCGTGAAAATAAAGAATCTCTTTTTGCAGATTAGGAAATCCCCACGTGTAAGACTGTGGGGTGTTGTTACCGTACTTGGTCTGATGCTGGCCCTTCCCGTGATGATCGCTCTCCTCCCGCTGGGTGTCGTTATACTGGGCGCCCTGACATTCATTTTCCCTCCCGAAGACCACCTGGCCGACGACCATCCGGAAGGACAGAGTTTTTTCATTCGGGAGGACCACGAAGAGGGCAATGGACGCAACCTTGAACTGTATTGGCCGGTCGGCACACCTTCCACATTCCCCACTACCTATCTGGACTATTCGTTCCACAACCTATGGTGCCGAGATGCTAAAGGACTGCATACATCGACGGCAGACACAAAATCCAATCCGGAGTTGTACCCCATGCGTCCTTTGCCCGTTCATCGCCCATCGGGGAGGATTGACACGCTGTGCTATACAAACTATAATGTCACACCATCTGACAAAGTCGTATTATATGATCCTCCTGCAGGTACCGGTCCCATTCCCATTGGATACATCCATCGTATGCGTGAGATTAAGCACTTGATTGTGATGGAAACGAAACTACCGGGAGAAATACTGGGACATATGTATCTTTCGATAGAAGAAAACCAAAAGGAAGATAGTTTAGCTTACAGTTTGTCCGACTACACTTATGAGGGGCAGGAAAAAGTATTTGAGAGTGAAATGTCGCATTATTGGATTGCGAATAAGCGTACCACAGACCTCTACGGCCCGATGACGGAAAAGGAACTTGCCCTAACACTGGAACGATCAGGCATTCGCCTGCCACTAAAGTTGAAGAATCCATACGACCGATATGTCTATCCCAAACAGCGCGAAATTAATTTGAATGATTATCCAGATAGTGTTCGTGATTCGGTAATCGCATCCCTACCCCCATTCCCTCATCCGCCAAAACGTTTCAGTTGGCCGCACTGGAATGTCCGTAAAAAGAAAGTAATCCGCCACATGCGTTGAATAATGATTATTATCGCTTCGAATAAATTCGATGTATTATGGAACAATGATGCCAGTAGATTATGTGATACCGTTCGTGGATAGCAGTGACAGCGAGTGGGTCAGCGCATACAGGAAGTACGTGCCCTCCGACTGCACATGGTGCAGCAATGCCACGAGGTTCCGCGACTGGGACACTCTGAGATACCAACTGCGCAGCATCAGCCTATTACAATTGCTCCGATTCGCGTACAGTAAATTTTGATGATGAATCGAACATTTCTAGAATAATGTGTAACTTTGCCTGCGGAATATGCACAATACGATGAAACGGACCCTCTTTCTCCTTCCCCCCCTGCTCTGCATGCCTCCTAATGTGATGATACCCTTGCCACGAGGTGTAGTTATCGGGATGTAATGGCATAGAGATAGGCGAGGAGGGCCATCTTGCCGCGCATCGTGGTGCGGGGCGTAAACTCGCTGTTCACCCAGAAGTAGCGTTGGTTGAAGTATGTCTCCTGCTGCGGCCAAGCGCCTTTGTCCCAATCGGGATAGCAACGGCGCAGGATGAGTCGCGCATCGCCGCCATTGCCTTCCGTCCACACCTGTGTGCCGTTGAAAGGCGTTTGGCCGGGGTGGGTGCCGGGCATGCCGTCGTTACGGCCAGTGGAGTAGCAATCGGTGATGTGCCGTTGGCCAAGTCCAGTCATCTCGACGATATTACCGGGATTGCGCCCGAGTCCCCAGCTGGCTTCGTTCTGCATGGCTTGCTGCAGTTCCTTCTTTTTCTTACTGTCGGCAAGGTAGTGGGCCAGCATGACCGTATGCAGGTTTTCCGAAGTGCGGTATTGCGGGTCGTTTGAAGGGCGGCGCGAAGGTCGTCGGGCCATTCTCTCGAGATGAATTGTCTGAGTCTGCAAGTCGATGGCAGCCTTGGTGTCCGCATAGAGCCGTGGATAGTGGCGCGGGTGCGGTGTCAGGATGTAGGCTGCAGCGGCCCAAGGCAGATGGAGCGAAGGCTCGGGGCAAGCCTCGGCCATGATGCGCTCCCACTCGCGCTGTCCGGTGAGATTGTAGAGATAGGCGGCTGCCATCTGGCGGAAGTCGCGACCTCGCATGGGCGGATTGCCCACATCCTGCTTATCGTCTAGTTGCTGCTTGTCTCGCGACTGGCGGTCGGCAAAGCGGAAGGCGCGAATGGCCTCGTTGGTGTAATATCGTCGCAGGGAATCGATTCCGCAGATGCGGAATGCCTCGCCCAGCATGGCGCAGTTGGCGGCATTTGCCCATGCGGCCATTGTGGTGCAGCCAGCCTGAAACATCACCGTCCAGTCCTTGCTGGGATTGGTGACGCCCTGCGAATATGCCTCCCCGTCGCGGATACTGAGGAAGAAGTCCACCTCGTTGCGCGCCTCGTCGATGAGGTCGGGCAGACGGTTACCGCTTTCACGGATGCCCAGATTGTCCTCGGAGAGACGTCCCTCGGAGAGCAGGTAGGGGAGGAGCAGGTCGTAGATGTTGCCGACATGAGCCAGATGGCGGTCCCAGTCCATCGCGTCGGAATGGCCGCCGCGCACGCTGGCATTCACAGGATTGCCCGGCAGGCGGTGCTTCCAGAAGAGTGACTCCTGGGCAGACTTGAAGTGGGGTTCGTCCCACACATCGCTGCGCAGCGCCCGCCATTCGGGACTCCAAGGCGTGAGGTCGGTCTTATAGATGACGAGTTCCTTCGGGTCTGTCCCCGGGACGAAGCGCGGCTGTCTCGGCACCGGCCAGACATGCGGAGTGTCGATAGGTTCGCCCAGTCGCATGTAGTAGTAGCCCCGCAGGCTGAATCGGTAGGGCTGGAAATAGATGTCGGCTGCGATATCGAAGTCCATGCTGCAGCCCACATCCTCCACAACAAGCCGGTAGCGTCCGGGCGTAGCGGCACGGAAGTCGATGTTCCAGACGTCGGAGCCAGTGAGATTCATGCGCCCCGCTTCGTGTTCGGCTGCGGATGCCGGCTTCCAGAAGCTCACCTTGCCTGCGGCCGTCTTCTCCTTCGTGGCAATATTATATAGGAAGACTCTGCGTCCCTCCCACTCCCGATAATCCCGACCGCCTCCGTCGCCCAGCCAGAGGTAGAGGTCGGCGGGATGGAGGTCCTCGGTGGGCGGATAGCCGATGATGTTTACATGGAGCGCTTCGGAAGGTGAGTTCCACACATCGAAAATCACGCTGCCGTCCTTCTTGTCGCTACCAGTGGCCGAAGGAATCTCGACCGTGTAGGTGAATCCCTGCCGCATCGGCTTGGGCAGTTCCAGGAAGAGCCAGTGGTCCAGTTCGCTCTGCAGAGTGTGGTCGATGTGCATTGGCTTCGACTTACGCCAAACGTGTCGCGGCCTCACACTGCCAAAAGAGGCATCGTCCGTCGAGCGGATGCGCCACCTGTTGGGTTGCTGCGCCACGCTGGTCACCAGTCGCTGGCCGAAGACGAGGAGTGTGTCGTCGCCTTCAACGAAAGTATGCCCCAGATAGGCACTCCGTCCCGTAGCATCGTCGCGATAGCGTATTTCGCCGTCGCGGAAGTGAACCATCAGGTAGTTCTTGTCCACGATGCGCACCCCCATCAGCCTCGTTGCGCGGAGTGGAAGTGCAGCAAACAGCAGAGTCAGCAGGGGGAGGAGGTGTTTCATTATGGGAAGGGGAGTTGACTTGAAGGGGTGTTACTTTTGAAGGTGGAGCTAAAGAGGAGTTAAAGGGAAGTTATAGGGACGATACATTTTAGGGCAGTCCACCTGCAGGGAAGCGAAAGGGGAGGGGAGTGGTATCGCATTGCGTCCGGGAGGACGGCGGACGACTACATATTCCTCTCGACCACAAAATCGACGTATCCGCGCAGGGCTTCCGCAATGGCGGGGTCTGCACTTTCGTAGATGAGGCCAATGGCCATCATTCGCAGTTCGTTCATCGACCAGCGGGCATACTCGATGCCGCCCTGCTCGATGGCAAAGCGCGCAAGGGTGTCCTGCTCTTCCTGCGATGCCTCGCCTGTGCGGACAAGCCGGGCAATGCGATACATCTCTTCATCGCCCGTATGCTTGAGGGCATAGATGACCGGGAGCGTGAGCTTGCCTTCGCGCAGGTCGTTGCCGACGGGCTTGCCCACCTCGTCGGAGGCGGTGAGGTCGAAGATGTCGTCGCGCAACTGGAAGCACATTCCCGTGAGTTGTCCGAACTGGCGCATCCGTTCGACATCGGCCTCCGAACCTCCGGCCTTGAGCGCGCCCAGCTTGGCGCAGGCCGAGAAGAGGGATGCCGTCTTCTTTCGGATGATTTCGTAGTAGATGACCTCGCTCACTTCGGTGTTGTCGGCATTGTGCATCTGCAGAAGTTCGCCGTCGGCCAGCGTCTGTCCCAGCTCGGCGACGGTGGCCACGACCCGCGTATCGTTCGTCTGAGCAGCATGTTGCAGGGCGCGGCCCAGGACATAGTCGCCGACGAGCACAGCGGCCTGGTTGTCCAGGAGTGCATTCACCGACTTGTGGCCTCGCCGCATGCCGCTTTCGTCCACCACATCGTCGTGGATGAGGCTGGCCGTATGGAGCAACTCGAGCGCCAGCGCGACATGATAGACCTCGGGGGTCACTTCGCCCACGGCGCGGGCAGCGAGGAAGACCATCGTGGGGCGCATCTGCTTTCCGATGCGCTGGAGCAGATGCTCGAGCGCTATGTGCAGCAGGGGATTGTCGTGCTGCAGGGTAGCCTCGAAGAGTTCGCCGTAGCGAGCCATTTCCGAGGCGATGGGAGCCTGTATTTGTTGTAGCTTGTTCATTCAAACGTCATTTAATGTGCAAATTTACATAAAAAAGATGACCATTTCACGTTTTTTTCCTAAATTTGCATGATAAATAGCAGAATCTATGCAGAAACTCTACCTTCTGGATGCCTACGCACTCATTTACCGCGCCTATTACGCTTTCATAAAGAATCCGCGCATCAATTCGCGGGGCGAGAATACGTCGGCCGTCCTGGGCTTTGTGAATACGCTCGACGAAGTGTTGCAGAAGGAGCAGCCCACGCATCTGGGCGTAGCCTTCGACCCTTCGGGCGGCACATTCCGCCACGAGGCCTACCCCGAATATAAGGCACAGCGCGAGGAGACTCCCGAGGCCATCCGCTTTGCGGTACCCTACATCAAGCGCCTGCTCGAGGCCTACCGCATCCCGATTCTGGAGGTGCCCGGCTTCGAGGCCGACGATGTTATCGGCACTCTGGCGCACGAAGCCGACCAACGCGGCATCGACACCTTCATGATGACACCCGACAAAGACTACGGACAGTTGGTCACCGAACGGGTGCGGATGTACCGGCCGCCCGTCGGGAAGAACGAGGCCGAGATCCTGGGCCCCGAGGAGGTGAACCGGAAGTGGGGGCTGCAGAGGCCCACGCAGGTAATCGACATGCTGGGCCTCATGGGCGACGCGGTGGACAACATCCCGGGATGCCCCGGAGTGGGGGAGAAGACGGCAGCCAAGCTGATACAGGAATTCGGCAGCATCGAAGCGTTGCTGGAGAATACAGATAAGCTGAAAGGGGCGCTCAAGACAAAGGTCGAGGAGAACATCGACAAGATACGCCAGAGCAAATGGCTGGCCACGATACGCACCGATGTGCCCATCGCGCTCGACATGAACCAATTGGCTGTGCAGGAGCCCGACGAGGAAGCCCTGCGCACCCTCTTCGAGGAACTGGAGTTCCGCACCCTGATGCGCCGCAAGCAAATCGAGCGGACGGCACCCACGAAACCTCAGCCCCAGGCCATCCAGGGCGACCTCTTCGCAGGCTTTGCCGAGGCAGGGGAAAATACTACAGCAAGCAGGAGCCAATACGACAGCAAGCAGGAGCCCCCGCGACAGCAAGCAGGAGCCCCCGCGACAGCAAGCGGATTGCAGACCCTCCGCCACCTCCCGCACGACTATCAGCTGGTGGATACGCCAGAGGCTCGCAAGAAGCTGATTGCCAAACTGTCGGAAGCCAAGGAAATCTGCCTCGACACCGAGACCACCGGCACCGACCCGCTGCAGGCCGAACTGGTGGGACTGAGCTTTGCCATCCGCGAAGGCGAGGCTTGGTATGTTCCCTGCCGCACGCAGGAGGTGGTCGATGAGTTCCGCACCATCTACGAAGACATGGAAACCCTCAAGGTGGGGCAGAACCTGAAATACGACCTGCAGGTGCTGGCAAACTATGGCATCGAGCTGCGCGGACCGATGTTCGACACGATGATTGCCCACTACCTGCTCCATCCCGAGATGCGCCACGGCATGGACTATCTGGCCGAAGCCTACCTGCACTACCAGACCATCCACATCGAGGAACTCATCGGGCGCGGCAAGCAGCAACGCTCGATGGCCGACCTGCCGCCCGCAGACATTTGCGACTACGCCAGCGAGGATGCCGACATCACGCTGCGCCTCTACCATCTGTTCGCACCACAGCTCCGCGAGGAGGGTTGCGAAGCACTCTTCCGAGACATCGAGATGCCCCTAATGCCCGTATTGGCGCAGATGGAGCGCAACGGCGTTCGCGTCGATACCGATGCGCTGGGCGAGACATCGCGCCTCTTCACCAGCGAGATGCAGCGCCTCGAGGAGGAAATCTATCAGCTGGCTGGCATGCACTTCAACATCGCCTCGCCCAAGCAGGTGGGTGAGATACTCTTCGACCGACTGCACATCTCCAGCAAGGCCAAGAAGACGAAGACGGGACAATACGTCACCAGCGAGGAAGTGCTCGAAAGCCTGCGCCCGAACCATCCCATCGTGGACAAGATTCTGGAGCACCGCGGACTGAAGAAACTGCTCGGCACCTACATCGACGCCCTGCCGCAACTCATCAATCCACAGACGGGACACATCCACACCTCGTTCAATCAGACGATTGCCGCCACGGGGCGCCTCTCGTCGAGCAATCCTAACCTGCAGAACATTCCCGTACGCGATGCCCAGGGGAAAGAGGTGCGCAAGGCATTCATTCCCGACGAGGGCCAGTTGTTCTTCAGCGCCGACTACAGCCAGATAGAGTTGCGCATCATGGCGCATCTGAGCGAAGACCCCAACCTCATCGATGCCTTCCGTCAGGGGCACGACATCCATGCGGCCACAGCTGCCAAGATATTCAAGAAAGACATCGCAGAGGTCTCGGGCGACGAACGCCGAAAGGCCAAGACGGCAAACTTCGGCATCATCTATGGCATTAGCGCCTTTGGGCTCGCCGAGCGCATGGGTGTCTCGCGGCAAGAGGCCAAGCAGCTCATCGACGGATACTTCGCTACCTATCCCAGCGTGAAAGCCTACATGGACCGCAGCATCGCAATGGCTCGAGACAGAGGCTACACGGAGACCATCTTCGGCCGCCGATGCCACCTGCCCGACATCAACAGCCACAACGCCGTAGTGCGCGGATATGCCGAACGAAACGCCATCAATGCACCCATTCAGGGCAGCGCCGCCGACATCATCAAGATAGCCATGATTCGCATCCACCAGCGGATGCGCGAAGAAGGCTTCCGCTCGAAGATGATCCTGCAGGTGCACGACGAACTGAACTTCTCGGTGCTGCCCGAGGAGAAGGTACGCCTCGAAGCCCTTGTGCTCGAGGAAATGCAGACAGCATGCCGACTGCGCGTTCCCCTCATCGCCGACTGCGGATGGGGCAACAACTGGCTCGAGGCACATTAACCGTCCTTTCATGCCCGATTCTCATTCCTTTTTCATACCTTTGCACGCAAAAAGAAACAAACACATCAAGATATGGCTCTAAAAGCAGGCATCGTGGGACTGCCGAACGTAGGCAAGTCCACCCTTTTCAATTGTTTATCAAGCGCCAAGGCGCAGGCTGCCAACTTCCCCTTCTGCACCATCGATGCACAGATGGGACAGGTGTCCGTCCCCGACGAACGACTGACGAAGCTGGCCGAACTGGTCCACCCCGGACGCATCGTGCCGGCAGTGTGCGACATTGTGGACATCGCCGGACTGGTGAAGGGAGCGTCGAAGGGCGAGGGACTGGGCAATCAGTTCCTGGCAAACATCCGCGAGTGCGATGCCATCATCCATGTCCTGCGCTGCTTCGAGGACCCGAACATCGTGCATGTTGACGGC
>JAILBW010000114.1 GCA_024680695.1 Bacteroidaceae bacterium | reverse complement strand
GAGCGATTAATGAAAGTGTCAACGACGAGTTCAAGAACATCGCACAGATTGAACACTCAAGACACAGGCCAGTCTGCAACTTCGCTACCAACTTGTTGGGAGCTGTTGCTGCCTACTGCTACTTTCCCAAGAAACCATTGAAACGGGTAGTCAGAGTGTTTGATAATCAACTTACTCTGTTCTGAATCAATTTCGTCGAACTCACGTTAATATTAAAATCGGTGGTGCTCGATCTTAGGCAGTTCGATACTTCGAAGAGTTGCCCTTACCTTTTCTTGCCTCTTTAGGCATCTTTTCCTGCAATTCTTTTTGTTCTGCGCTCGACTTTTCGTAACTCTGCCATTCTTCTAATGGCGAACTTACTGCGTCTCGGCATAAAAAAGAATGAATTCCTTTGTACTGCGCTCGACTTTTCGTAACTCTGCCATTCTTCTAATGGCGAACTTACTGCGTCTCGGCATAAAAAAGAATGAATTCCTTTGTACTGCGCTCGACTTTTCGTAACTTTGCACGTCGGAATGATAGATTGAAAGATGAAGAAGGTATTGTTTTTATTTGTGCTGTTTGCGATTTCCTCAGTGAATTTGCAAGCTCAGAAATACAAAGTGCGAGCCATCGCTTCGGAACGTCTCGAGGTGACGGCTACGCTGGACAGCACACCCCACACTGGTGCACAGGCCATTGTGGCCCCCTACAAGCACAGCGTGGACAGCGTAATGATGCCGCCATTGGGACTGAGTCGCACAGCGATGGCAGCCGGAAGGCCCGAAAGCCTGCTGGGCAACTGGGCAGCCGACGTGATGGTGGAAACGTCCACCGCCACGGGCTTGGAGCGGGCCGACTTTGGCGTAATAAATGTAGGCGGACTGCGCAACCGCATGCCTGAGGGCATCGTTCGACGCGGCGACATATTACTCATCTCGCCGTTCCAAAACAACGTTGTCGTGTTGGAGATGAAGGGCAGCGACGTAATGGAACTCTTCCGCAACATTGCTGCCGTACATGGTGAAGCAGTCAGTGCCTCGGTGCGCTTGGTGATAAACAAAGCAGGAGAGTTGCTCGATGCGACCATCGCTGGAAATCCTGTCAACAAGAATGCTACTTACCGCGTAGCTACCATCGACTACCTGATGGACGGTAACGATGGACTTCATGCTTTGAAAAAGCACGGGCGAGTCCACGAAATGAAGATGCTTGTCCGCGATGCAATGGCCGAAAGCATCATCAAGAACAAAACCATCGACAGCCGCATTGAGGGGCGGATTGTTGTTAAAGAATAGTCTTTAGTGTAGTTCATAGTGCATAGTTCACAGTTCATAACCGTCACTTAGCATTCTCCTCTTTGAGCAACCGCTCCTTATGCGTTCTTGCGTCCCTGCGGTAGCAAACGACAAAAACAGAGCGCAAACGATTGGGGCAATGCAAGTCGACCGGCAGCGTTGGAGCAATTGCCCATTGATAGCGGAGCATTGGGGGAAGTCCTGCTGACGGAGGGAGAGGGGGAAAGAAGAGGTGCATAGTTCAATATTATTTAAGATTCGTCAATGAAAAAGATTCTTCCACTGATTCTCTTGTGTGTCGCCACACTGACTTCGGCACAGCAGAAAAAGATATTCATCGTACAGACGAGCGACACCCACTCGTGCATAGAGCCCATTTCGCCGAATTTCAGCGACACGGCCCAAGCCAACAAGGGCGGATACATGCGCCGGGCCGCACTGCTCGAACAACTGCGCAGTGAACATCCCAACGACCTTCTGCTTTTCGACTGCGGAGACTTCTCACAAGGCTCGGTCTATTACAACCTGTACCACGGTGAGGTGGAGGTGAAGCTGATGAACGAGATGAAGTATGATGCCTGCACCATAGGCAATCACGAATTCGACTTCGGCTTGGAGAACATGGCTCGACTCTTCTGCATGGCACGTTTCCCAGTAGTCTGTTGCAACTACGACTTCACGGGCACACCGGTGGAGCGACTGGTGAAGCCCTACATTGTTTTAGAACGCGCGGGGGTGCGCGTAGGAGTGTTCGGAGTAGGACCACAGTTAGAGGGCCTCGTAGCCAAGAAATGCTATGGTGAAACGCGCTACATCGCGCCGATCAAGGCAGCACAGCCCGTCGTGGACCATCTGCGAGGCGAGGAGCACTGCGACATCGTTGTCTGCTTGAGCCATCTGGGATGGGGCGATGAGGATGACCACGACAAGGGATTCATCCGCGGCACCACAGGCATAGACATCGTACTGGGCGGACACAGTCACACCTACTTCGAACATCCGGCCTACATTCTGAACAAGGAGGGACACGAGGTTACGGTCAACCACATGGGTAAGAACGCCCGCTGGTTGGGCACACTGGAACTCACCATCGAGAAATAGTCCCTAATCTGACATTCGGCGACCGATTCGGATTCAATGGGAAATAAAGAATGTCAAATGGCAAATGCACATCTGACATCCACCATTTGACATTCCGTTGTCTGACAACTGAGCCGGATTAACTTAGAGGCCCAGTTTCTTCTTTGCCTTGGCAGCAGCATCGGCTGCAGCCTTGTCCACCTCCTCAGACGCCTTCTGGGCAGCCTTGTCCACCTCATCGGAGGCTTCCTGAGCAGCCTCGTCAACCTTCTTGGCAGCAGCATCCTTGGCATCCTCGACAGCTTGGTTGGCAGCAGCCTTGGCCGACTCCTTCACGGATGTAGCCGCCTCATCAACCGATACAGCAGCATTCTTCACGACCTCTTCCACTGCAGCGGGGAACGACTTCACGGCATCGATGGCGCCCATCTCTTGAAGCTTTGCCTCGTTGTCAGTGAGGAACTTTTGCACGTTTGCCACCACTTCATTGACAGCCTTGTCCTTGCCAGCCTTTGCCAGTTCGCCGGCAGTAGCCACGACAGTCTTCAGTGCCTCGCCGACGGTCTTGGCATCACCGCTCTCCAAGGCGGCATTCAGCGCTTCGGTCACAGCCTTCACGGGGCACTTGCCACACTCTTCGGTCTTCTCTTCCTCGCAGCAAGCGTCATCCTGAGCTGCAGCCTCGCTCTTGTTGCCAGTGCAGGCTGCGAAACTGATTGCAGCAGCCACGGCTACGAATGAAAACAATTTCTTCATTACAATTTCTCGACCCAGCCACTTCCCCACCCCGCGAGGCGTGGGGTTTGAACCGGGATTTCTCTAATATGGTTAATACTAAAATTCACGCATTGCTTGGCATTGACCGAATCATTCGTCTGTGTCCTCGTCATCCTCGTCGAAGATGTCCCAGTTGTTCGGTTTTGTCAAAGCTGCACTGCCTGGCACGGTTTTACCTGTGACAATGGGAAGGCTCTCTGCTAACATTTGCGTAGCCTGTGAATCGGCCACTTCGATCATTGGTCTGATGTACATATACTGCCCCCTCTCATTCTCCCCCGAAGGGAGAGGCCATATAGGGGTGTGGGCCTTGGTTTTTCAATTCTTTTTTTCAACACCTCTTCTGGCCCCTCCTTTTTCAAGAGGGGTCAGAAGGAGGAGGGAGTCTTTACTTCAATACTTTCTTCCCGTTCACAATATAGATACCCTTGTTGGCATTCTCTACGCGACGGCCTGTGAGGTCATAGATCTCAACGCCCTGAGCTTTGAACATTGAATCTTGAATCTCCTCTACATTAGAACCATCGCCGAAGCGGATGGCATAGCCCTTAGACCCAGCAGCGCCAGGAATGTACAAGTAGCCCTTGCCATCGGAGATGGTGGAGCCTTCCTCTGCCTGATAGAAACCTACCACACCATCAACCTCTGAAAGTACAAAGAAGGCCGAGTTGAATACATAGCTGCTCACTTCGGTGGGGAACAACTGAGTGGTGCATGCAGGGAGAGTTCCCTCGTAAGGAGTCACGACATAGTCGCCTGCCTCGCCTGCGAGCACTACAGCCATTCCCTGAGGAATCACTTTCACCTCTTCCAGGATAACTACCTCGCCGCTGATTCTACCTGTGTATGCCTTCACGCCTTCGATGGTTACATTCGATCCGAAGGGAACATAAGTGGAATAGCCGCTGGTTCCAATGGTAACCTTCTCCACGCCGTTCACATCACCCAACTGTCTGATTTGTTCGGGTGTCAGAGGTACTTCCCAGAAGCGAACCTCGGACACAAGAATCTCATCGTCTTCGGGGGGGAAGTCATTATCGCAGAAGAGGTTGAATGCCTCGCGGAGACACCATTGGTCGTTAATAGTGGTGGTGCTGCGCACCTTCTTGCCGTCGATATATACGGCAACCTCTTTATTATTGTTCTCGAAAATCACACGATGCCACGTCTGGGCCTTGATAGAGCCTCCGTAGCCCAGCTTACCGCCCAGTCCGACCTTACCGTCACGGACGAACAAGTCGCCGTCGGCATCGTTGTTGTCAATTTGAGTTTGCAGCAGTGCATTGTAATGTCTGCCCGATTCAACCTTAATTATCGGCACCCAGATATCCATCATGAGGGTGTAATAACGAGCGGGAACATCGCCGCCACCTACGCGATTCACTCGCAAAGCCGATGTGGCCGGCAACTTGATAGCAGCATTGGCCTTTGTCGGGCCCTCGGTCACCTCAATATTTGCAGCGGCAGCCGATTCCATCAGTTGGATTGAGTTGGCAGCGGGGATAATTGCAGGAATCATCGTCATGTTGCCCTCGCATTTGAACAGGTCGCTGGCATCTTCGAAGGTCCATTTGCCCGTAGCCTCGGGAATGCCACCACCCAGTAAGGTCTGCTTCACGGTGAATGTCTTCTCGATGTCATCACCTTTGATGATAATGTCGCCCGTGCGTGTCTGCACGCCTTCGGTTCTGAAGGTATAATCCTTCTAACCATTGAAGGGTGTTACGTCGATGGGAATAATCCAGTCGGGACAAGTGAATGTGATTTCGGAATTTGCATTCACCGTGATGGTGAAGAAATCCTCGTTGAAAAGCTTGGCAAATCCATCCCCTGCGATATCCAGGAACTCGTTCGTCTTGATGTTGCCGTATGCAATAATCTGCTCTGCGCTCAGCGCCTGCTCCCAGAAAGCCACTTCGGCCACGTAGATGTCGTTGTCCTCGCCATCCTCGTCGCAGAAGAGATAGAATCCATACGGGTCAATCTCCCATCTGGTTGCCCAATCCTTTGTCAAAGAGATTACATTCTTGGCATTGACATAGCCCTTCAGCATATCACCCTCGTTGACAATTATGAGGCGGTACCACTTATTGCTCTCGATGTTGCCGCCGTATCCGCCCATAGCATTAATGCCTACCCCTCCTTTGTCCAAGAAGAAGTCGCCATCGTTGTTGTTGGTCTCACTCGTCTGGTAGAAGGAGTTATAACCCGCGTTGCTTTCCACCTTGAAGTCAATCATGATGGAGTAGTTTCTCGTTGCAGCGGCACCACTGGCACGCACCACCTTCAGAGATGAAGCTTTAGGCACCAGGATGGCCTTGTTGTCCTCCAGAGGACCGTCAGCGGTCAGGATGTTTGCATCGGCAACCGTCGCTACCTCCTGAACCTGTTTGTTACCAGGAATGATAGCAGGCTGAATCGTCAAACTGCCCTCATCGCATTTCAGCAGATTGCTGACATCGTCAAATGTCCATCGGCCAGCAGGAGCGGGAACCACCTCTGCAAAGGTCTTCACACTCGTTCCCAGCATGCACAATGTCAGTACCAGGATGAAAGTAAATGTTTTCTTCATTTTGTCTTCAGTTTAAAGATTAACAATGTCTTTAACACTTCATGTTGCAAAATAAACACTTTTTCGGGACACATCAAAACATTTTGCAAGAAAAATGCAGTTCGACGTCTTGACGAGAAAGATTACAGAACTTTCATCGCGTCATCACCTTACGTCCGTTGAGGATATAGATGCCTTTGAATAAGGCTCCTGCGCGTCGCTCTGGATAACAAATTCGCCTACCTTGCAGGTCGTAGATGACAGTTCCGCCCACGGGCTTTCCTTCGAAGGAAAAATGGAATTGAGGGTCTTGAATGTTTTCCACATCATCGGGAGCCGTGCCGTATGTTAGATAACCAGGACTTTCAGTTCCGCCGTCGATACAGGCATAATCCACACCGTCGTGGGCTACGCTGTATGCGGTATGTGCTCCACCCTGCAATTTGTTACAACCTGCAAACATCTCCGTGCCGGAAGTAACTTTCGCAGTACTCCATCCATCGCCGACATAGATGGCGACAAGCGAGGAGCAACCCGCAAACATACGGGCCGTGTTTGTCACACGGCTGGTGCTGAAACCATTCAGGTCGAGCACAGAAAGTGAGGCACAGCCCTCGAACATCTGCTTCATGCTGGTGGCCTTTGCTGTACCAAAGTCGGTGAAGTTGATACGCTGGAGCGAGGCACAGCCAGCAAACATCCGGTCGAAGTTCTTTACCGATGTGGTATTGAAGTTCTCCATACCGACAATCGTCTGCAGGTTGGAACAGCCATCGAAATATGATGCCAGTGAACTGATACGATAATCCCAGAACGACGAATCAATGACACATTCCGTGATGTCCGTGCGCTGGGCAAGACTACTGACAGGCATGACAAGGGTGCCGTGCCGATGCTGCTGCAAATAATCGTAATAGAGCGTGACACGTCCGTCATTCAGTATGCCATAGGGTTTGGCGGCGTAAGGGTCTCCAGGTTGGATGCCCACAACGGCCCATTGGTTCTCGTTATATTGCCCAAGAGAAGAAAGGAGGAAGTAGCCATCCTGGGCTCCGCCCCATCCCCAATTAACGTGGAAAAAGCCCTTTGTGTCACAGCCATCAATAACAAATGCATGGCCAGACGATTCCTGATTGTCGCCACTGTACAGTACAGGACGTTTGGCTTCCAGTTCACCGTATATAAGCTGTTCCCAACTCTCGTCATCGTAATACTCTCGCGGCACACTCCTCATTGTCTCTGCATCATATCCGAAATACTGTGCAAGTACATCAGGTCTGAACATGGCATTGCTTGAATACAAATCATAGTCCATCTGCACTGCCGTGCCAACCAGCTTCATGAGCGCAGCGACAGCCTCACCTTCCTCCTTCGTGTAACTCACACTGGAATAATCATCCAACATCCTTCCCCACTGAATAGTCGTGGGTTTTATGGACGAAACGTAAAAGCGGTTCGTGGCTGTCGTGTAGGCAGGAATAGTCTCATACGTCTGTGGCGGCCATTCGTGGTACCGCATCACTTGGGCTTTGGCCACTGCTACACAGCCTGCAAGACAGCGCGTACTACCAGAAAATGGACACTGGTCGTTATATGGGGTTTGCTGATTCCATGTGGTGGAGAGTAAAGGTGCCACGGCTTTTTGCTGAGCTTTCATTCGCGACGGGGCGGCCACGGCCGTGCCACGACGCAGGCGTTCCACTTGACAAGCATATCCCTCGAGCCACGCCTGCAAGTTACAAGGTAGGCAGTCAGAATCAATGCGGCCTTTGAAAGAATAGCCCAGCACCTCGGGCATCCGTTCATCACCACTGATAATGACATAGCCGCCGTTAGCCTCGTCATTGAAGATGAAGAATTCCGTGCGGTTACCCGTCTGTGTTAGTTGCGGTGCTTTGCGCGGTGCGCGATGTATATCGGAGTCTGTGGTCGAGAAAGTGCTGAAGAATCGCAGTGCCCTCTCGCGTGCTACCGATAGGGATACTTCTTGCGCATAAGAGGTCCATCCACTGAACACGAGGACGAACAGGAGGGATAATCTACGAATTAATACCTTTTTCATATTTTTCGTATATGCATGCGCGAGGGGGGAAACTTCGTTAGTGGGAACCTCGGCTTATGAGCGTAATCGTCACTGCAAAATAAACAAATTTTCGGGATAATACAAAACATTTTGCAGAAAAAAAATTGGAAGAAAATACTGCGTTACATAATATTTATTTACACCGCACGCTTTCTATTTCAACGCGACACGATGCAGAACGCAGCGCGGCACGTCGCGATCCGTCCCGCGACACGTCGCATCGGCCTCCGCGGCACGTCGCGTGAACGCCTGCCACACGTCTCGATTGTCCGTGAGGCGTGTTTTTTCGGCCGAGACCACGTTTGGCCTCCAAGAATTCAAAATTTCGATTCATTGAAAATCAGTCGTTTGCATCGCCGACACACTCTCTCGGGGGTCGAAAAACGGCAAAAAAACCGCAAAACTTTGGACCATAAACTTTGTACTTTGAACTAATTATTGTACCTTTGCATCAGAATTGCGACCTTTACTTATGTTTAACTCTAAAAAAGAATGAGATGAAAGGATTATTCAAGACCGCTCTGCTATGCTCCGCCTTGTTCGTGCAGAGCTGCGTGATGGCCGACGACAAGCCCATCCAGCTGAACCAGATGCCTGCGAATGTGCAGCAGGTAGTCAAGACACACTTCGCCGACCAGAAAATCGCCATCGCAAAGGTCGATGGGTGGTTCTGGAAGGAATACGACGTGGTGTTCACCAACGGGAACAAGATTGAATTCGACAGCAAGGGGAATTGGACCGAGGTAGAGTGCAAGAACTCCGAGGTGCCCGCCTCGCTCGTGCCCGCTGCCATTGCTAAGTACGTCAAGGAGAATTATCCGCAGGCAAAGGTAATGGGACTGAGCCGTGACCGCCAAGGCTACGACGTGAAGCTGGCCAACGGCATCGAGCTGGAGTTCAACCAGCAGTACCAGCTTATCGACATCGACGACTGACCGGGTTGGGAGCAGCCTCCCCGTCGGCCGGGATCCTCATCGATAGCCTCCACACTCGGAAAAGCGCGAAAACATTTGGATTTTCTCCCACTTCTTCGTAACTTTGCGCTTCGTTAAGCAACGCATCATGCTGATGAGCCTGAAGGAAAAGGTACTGGCCACAATGAAATCCCGCGACACAGAGAGCGACTTCGAACTCTATGTGACACGCACGCCCGGCTACCTATGGGCGCTACTTTTCCGTCGCCTGCATGTCCATCCCATCGCCGTGACGCTGACGAGCATCGTCATCGGCGCGGCGGCGGGCTATTTCTTCTGGAAGGCCGACCTGCGGACGAACCTCATCGGCATGGCGCTGATTGTGTGGGCCAACTGGTACGATTGCGCCGACGGGCAACTGGCTCGCATGACGGGGCAGAAGACGCTCATCGGGCGCATCCTCGACGGCTTTGCCGGCGATGTGTGGTTCTTCAGCATCTACCTTTTCCTCTGCCTGCGCCTGACACCCGTCTGGGGACCATGGATATGGCTGCTGGCCGCATGGGCTGGGCTGCACTGCCACGTCTTGCAGTGCAACATCGCCGACTACTACCGCAACATCCACCTGTGGTTCCTCTTCGAGGGTCGCGACTGCGAACTGACCAGTAGCCGCGACGAGTGCAACACTTACCGACGGATGCACTGGATGAGCCGCGACTGGTTCCACAAGCTCTACCTCTTCTTCTACATTCGCTATACGCGCAGGCAAGAGCGACAGTGCCCTCGTTTCCAACATTTCTATGCTCGCCTGCGCAATGCCTATCCTGAACCTGTCGAGGGGAACGGCTCCCCTATCCCACTGCCCGAGGACCTGCGGCAGCGTTTCCTCTCGGGAAGCCGTCCGCTGATGAAATATGCCAACATACTCACCTTCGACACCCGCATCGGCGTGCTTTTTCTGTCGCTGATCGTCGGCGAGCCCTGGCTGTACTTCATATTCGAAAGCACAGTGTTGGAAGCCGTCCGCTATTACACCATACACCGGCACGAACGCCTCTGTGCCGAACTGGACAAAGAACTGAAAAATGACTGAACAACGCAACATAGCCCTACTGTTGGCCGGTGGAATCGGAAGCCGGCTGAGCGACAAATGCCCAAAGCAGTTTATCGAGATCGACGGCGAGTCGGTGCTCCTCCACACGATGCGAGCCTTCCAACAACATCCCGACATCACCGACATCCATGTCGTAACGCTCCACCGCTGGGAGGAGTACGTATTGGGACAGGCCCGGCAGGGCAACATCACCAAGTTTCGCACTATCGTGCCCGCCGGACAGACGGCCTACCAAAGCATCTGCAACGGCATCGAAGGACTGCTTCGCGCTTATCGCGACCATGCCGCCGACTGCATCGTACTGGTGCACGACGCAGTGCGCCCGCTCATCAGCTACGAAATCATCAGCCGCAACATTCAAGTGTGCCGCACGCAAGGCAACGCCATCACCGGACTCTGGAGCAACGAAGCCTATCTGTGTACCACCAATGGCTGCGACTCGAACGACTACATCCAGCGCGAGACACTGATGCGTGCCCAGACACCCCACACCTTCCCCCTCGTCGAACTCGAGAAGATTCTCCGCACGGCGCAGCAACAAGGCATCGAGGACCACCAGTCACTCTTCACGCTGTGCAACGCCATCCACTACCACCCCCTGCACATTGCTCAGGGCGATATCCTCAACTTCAAGCTCACCGAGCCCAACGACATCAAGATATACCAGGCGCTACGTGGGCTTGTAGTATAGGTTAAGCATCAAAAATGCACAAAAAACGGCCAAAAGCGCAAAACTTTGGACCATAAACTTTGTACTTTGAACTAATTATTGTACCTTTGCAGCCGCATAATGCCCAGATGGCGGAATTGGTAGACGCGTTGGTCTCAAACACCAATGCCGCAAGGCGTGCCGGTTCGATCCCGGCTCTGGGTACGAGAACACCCCGTAGGTCGCAGACTTTCGAGGTGTTCCTTTTTTTGCACAGAAAGAAGAATACGATGCAAAACTTGGGCGCAAAGGGCTGCTAATTGAAAAAAAATTGCTACATTTGCAAGCAGAATTCACAAATAATACAAAATATTATGACAAAACGTTTTCTCTTCATCGTGAGCCTCTGCTTCATGGCTCTGACTGCAATGGCCGAAGGCCGTGCAAAGTATGTGTTCTTCTTTATCGGCGACGGTATGGGCATAAACACAGTGAACGCTGCCGAGACGTATCTGGCGGCTGTCGAGGGACGCATCGGCATCAAGGAACTGTGCTTCCCCAGCTTCCCCTATTCGGCTTACATCAATACGTATAGTGCCTCGAATGGCATCACCGACTCGGCAGCAGCCGGTACGGCACTGTCCTGCGGACAGAAGACGAAGAACGGCACCGAGGGTATGCTGAAGGACCAGGTGACGCCGATTACGAGTATTTCCGACTGGGCCCATGCGGCGGGTGCAGCTGTAGGCGTAGCCACCAGCGTGACCGTGGACCATGCCACTCCGGCCGCCTTCTATGCCCATGTGGCTAATCGCGGCATGAACTACGAGATTGGCGAGCAACTGACGAAAAGCGACTTCGACTTCTTCGCCGGCTCCGACTTCTCGAAACCAAAGAACCCGACCGAGGGCGGCCCCGACCTCTACCAGCAGGCCAAGGATAAAGGCTACACCATCGCACGCGGATACAAAGACTACCAGAAGAAGGCCAAGAAGGCTGGGAAGATGATTCTACTGCAGACGGAGGAGGCCAGCAAGCGTGACCGGTCAAGCATTCCCTACGCCATCGACCGCACGAAGGACGATCTCTCGTTGTGTGACATCACCCGCGCCGGCATCAACTTCCTGATGAGCAAGCAGGGCGAGAAGGACGGCTTCTTCTTCATGGTCGAGGGCGGAAAGATTGACTATGCCTGCCACTCGAACGAGCTCACCTTCATCTCGGAGCTCATCGACATGGACGATGCCGTGAAGGTGGCTTACGAATTCCTGCAGCAGCATCCCGACGAGACGCTCATCGTCGTGGCATCCGACCACGACACCGGCGGCATTGTGCTGGGACGAGGCTCGTACAACCTGCACCTCGACATCGTGGCCCACCAGCGCATGAGCATCGGCAAACTGGGACGCGAGCTTCACGCACTGCACGAGAAGCAGGGCGACAAATACAACTGGGAACTCGTGAAGAACTTCCTCACGGAGAACTTCGGATTCTGGGACAAGGTGCAGGTGAATGACGACCAGACCAAGCGTCTGCAGGCTGCGTTCGACAAGATAATGGCCGGCAAGGGACAGGACACACAGACCCTCTACCAGCGTGACGACGAACTGGCGCAGACGGTGAAGACCGTCATCAACGAGTGTGCCCGCATCGGATGGGGCACAACCAGCCATACCAACAGCTACGTACCCTGCTTCGCTGCCGGAGCAGGCGCCGAGGGCTATCACGGACGCATGGACAACATCGAGATTCCCAAGGTGATGGCCAAGGCCGCCGGATGGAAGATTATTGAGCATTGAACAAGCCTCCTCTGAATCCTTGCCCTCCGTCGGCAAAGTGTCCCTCCGTCGCTTCGCTCCCCAACGCTGACGCCCGACTTGCGTTGCCCCAAATGCTCCGCTACCAACGGGCATTTGCCCCTAAAGGAAGAGACTTCCCATCCCCTCAGCATCCAACTCCCTTCCCTTTAGGGCAACACGAGTAAGTATTTGAGCGTTGGGGAGCGAAGAACTCAAAAACTCAAACACTCAAAAACTCAAAAACTCAAAAACTTTTGCGCCCTTGAATAGTGAAAATGAAAAGTAAAAAGATTGCAGCCCATATCATTCTTGCCCTGAGCCTGTTGATGGGCTCCGTTCTTCCTCTGCATGCCGAGGGAGACAAGAGTCAGGTTCCGCTGGCCGACCCCTACATCCTGCTCGACGAAGGGAAATACTATGCCTATGGCACCCACGACAGCGACGGAATCCGCTGCTATTCGTCGGACGACCTGCATTCGTGGAAATACGAAGGACAGGCGCTCAACAAGGTGAACACCACCGAATCTGTATGGTTCTGGGCGCCCGAGGTGTACCACATCGGAGATCGCTACATCATGTACTACTCGGCCAACGAGCACCTCTATGCCGCCACCGCCGACAGCCCCAAGGGACCGTTCCACCAGGTGGGCACCTACCAGATGAATGCCCTGCTGGGCAGCGAGTACTGCATCGACTCGTCGGTCTTCTTCGACGACGACGGCAAGGCCTGGCTCTTCTTCGTGCGCTTCAACGACGGCAACTGTATCTGGCAGTGCCAGCTTGCCGACGACTACATCACGCCCCTGCCAGGCACACTCCGCAAGTGCTTCGCCGCCTCGCAGCCGTGGGAACGGAAGATGGGCCGCATAAACGAAGGACCCAACGTGATAAAGCACGGCCGCTACTATTACCTCACCTTTTCAGGCAACGACTACCACAGTCCGGATTACGCCGTGGGCTACGCAACGACGACCAATATCGCCACTGGCTCGTGGGAGAAGTATGCAGCGAACCCCATCCTCTGCCGCCGCGACGAACTGGTAGGCACTGGCCACCACTCCCTCTTCACCGACAAGGAGGGCATCCTGCGCATCGTCTTCCATGCTCACAACACGACCGAGTCCATCCACCCACGCCTGTCGTACATCGGCACAGCGAGGTTCAACGGCTCACGCCTCGAGATCACTGACGACCCCATTATCCGTCCCACGGTGACGGCTACTCCCTAATCAACGTGAGTTCGACGAAAATTATTTATGAAAGATTCGTGATAATTTATGGCTGTTTGTGTTAAAAGAAGAACATGAATGTCCATGAATGCTCACGAATGGAACATGAATAATATATATTTTCATTTTCGTCGAGTTCGCGTTAATTATATTTAAGGTACGCGCGCGCGACCTTCTACGCTTGATTAGAGGAAAGCGAAGCTTGCTTCGACTTTCCCGAGCGGAAGCAGACTCGACGACAGTCAAATGCAAAATGCAAAATCGCTTGCTTGGGGACACCATGTCGAAGTCCTTTTGAAGGGTATTGTAAGATTGTCCATCAAAAAAGGTTTGGAAATCTTTTGTCTTTCAAAAAAGTTTTTAGAACTTTGCGACAGAAAGGGAGAAAAACGTGATGGGCGGGGTGTGCCGAAACAGGCATCCTGACGGAATGGCGTCCATTTTAGTTTTTGAATTGACCAGATATTGTTTTTAATATTTTAAGGTTCGGACACGCGAAGGAGGAATGTGAAAAATGAGATCGAAAAGACTTACATTTGTGCTGTTCGCCATTTGCGGCATACTGAACAGCTATGGGAAGCCCCCCAAAGGCTCGCTGACGGAGCGTATCGGCATCTGCACTTCGCTGCAGAATGCTTCCATAGTGAAGGCAGCTGGCGGCCATCATGTCGAGCAGAGCATCTCCGACTTTATGATGCCTGAGAAGAGCGAAGAGGAATTTGCCAAGAACAAAGAGGCAGCTGCTGCAAGTGTGTTGCCCATCCTGTCGTGCAACGGGTTCTTCCCGGGCGACCTGCGCCTGACGGGACCGAATGCCGACCACGAGCGGGCCGTCCGCTATACCGAGGTGGCCATGAAACGATGCGCCGAGACAGGCGTCGTGACGGCCGTACTGGGCAGCGGTGGGGCACGCAGCATTCCTGAGGGCTTTTCGCGCGAAGAGGGAGAGGCTCAATTCGTGGCGCTCCTGAAGCGGCTGGGTCCCATTGCAAAGAAATACGGCGTGACCATCGTGATAGAACCCCTCAGGAAGCAGGAATGCAACTTCATCAATACCGTAGCCGAGGGGTGCGCCATTGCCCGAAAGGTGAATCATCCCAATGTCCGTGTCCTGGCCGACCTCTACCACATGATGCAGGAAGGCGAGGGACCGCAGTCGATCCTCGATGCGGGGCGTAAATACCTGCGCCATGTTCATATTGCAGAGAAGGTGAATCGCACCCCTCCCGGCGTGGATGGTGACGACTTTACGCCCTACTTCCGTGCATTGAAGAAGATAAAGTATCAGGGCAACATCTCCATAGAGTGTGGCTGGAGCGACTTCCGGAGCCAGGCAAGGCCCGCCATAGAGGAGGTGAAGCGACAACTGAAAACCGTGTACGAAGAATAACTCCCCCCCTTTTTTTTAACTCCCCAAAAGACATGCAAACACGTAGAGATTTTCTGAAGACCGGAATGCTGAGCACTGCTGGTCTGGCCCTTGCCGGGATGGGTATGCCCGTCAACTCTTTTGCCCGCATACTGGGCGCAAACGATAAGATTCGCGTGGGCGTCATCGGCTTCTCCGACCGCTTCCGTTCGTCGCTTCTCCCCACCTTCATGGCCAACGCCAATGAGCTGAACTTCGAGATAGTGGCCGTCAGCGACATCTGGAAGCTACGCCGCGAGGAGGCCGTGAAGCACTTCAAGGAGAAGTACAATCTGGACGTAAAAGCCTTCCGCAACAACGAGGAACTGTATGATGCCCAGATGTGCGATGCCGTCATCATCTCGACCGCCGACTTCCAACATGCCCAGCACTGCATTCAGGCTGTGCGCAACGGCTGTGATGCCTACGTAGAGAAGCCCTTTGCCGAGACGATGGAGGATGCCCGCGCCGCACTGAAAGCCGTGCAGGAAACCGGCAAGGTGGTTCAGATAGGTTCGCAGCGCCGTTCGGCTCCAAACTACCAGGCTGCATGCGAGTACCTGCAGTCCGGCAAGTTCGGGAAGATTACGATGGTCGAGATGACGTGGAACGTGAACCAGCCTGGGCGCTGGCGTCGCCCAGCCCTTGTGGAGAAATGCTTCGAACAGGACACCGACTGGAAGCGCTTCCTGCTGAACCGCCCCTACGAGAAGTGGGATCCGCGCAAGTATCTGGAGTACCGTCTCTTCTGGCCTTTCTCGTCGGGTATTCCCGGACAGTGGATGTCCCACCAGATCGACACCGTACATTGGTTCACCGGACTGGCCCATCCGCAGAGCGTAGCAGCCAACGGCGGCATCTACTGCTGGAACGACGGACGCCGCAACTTCGACACGGTGACGGCTGTGTTCGACTACGGCAAGCCCGACGGGTCGGATAACTTCCAGGTGCTCTACACTTCGCGTATGCACAACTCGGCCGGCGGCACGAAGGAACTCTACTTCTCGAACGGCGGCACGCTGAACCTCGACACGAACGAGGTGTCCTCTCAGGGAGGCATGAGCGAAGGCAGTGCGCGCGAGATGGGCATGAATGCCAACCTGCTGGAAAAATACAAGTTGCCCGATGTGAAGGTAGAGACGGGTGCCAATACGGGCGGCGACACGATGACCTACCTGCACATGCGCAACTGGATGGAGTGTGTGCGCAGCCGCAAGACGCCCAATGCTCCCGCCCAGGCCGGATACAACCACTCCATCGCCACCATCATGTGCAACGCAGCCCTGCGCACTGGCCAGAAGGTGACCTTCGACGAGAAGAAGCAGGAGGTTATGGCTGGCAAGAAGGCGTTCAAGTACTAATTCATAATACGTAATTCGTAATTCGTAATACGCAAATTATAATACGTATCAAGAATTGAAATTATGAATTATGAATTACGAAGTGTGAATTACGAATTATGAAAAAGTTTATTCTACTTCTGCTTGCCTTCGGCCTGCAAAATGCACAGGCACAGATTATTGATGTGAAAGCAACGGAGGATTTTTCGCCTTACATCTTCGGCCACAACCTGGAACATACCCGTTCGGCCTTACATAAAGGATTGAGCGCACAGATGCTCGAGAATCGCAAGTTCGCTGGCAAGCCACAAGCCAATCTGGGACTTGCTGCACATTGGTTCCCTATCGGAGAAAAGGTTCTCTACCTCTTGCCGAACAATATCGCTTATACAAAACATATCTGCCTGCCCAACATGCACCGCGAAAACGAACGGGCCGCACAGGTGGTGGAGAATCTGATAGAAGGTCAGATAGCCGGTATGGGGCAGAACGACCTTGCGCTTACCGAAGGCCGCGCCTACGAACTCCGCACAGTCACTAAGGTCAACAAACCAGTCCAGCTGAAAGTCGAACTGACGGATGGTTCCGGCGAGAAGGTGTATGCCTCGCATACCTTGTCGCTGACTCCGGGCGAGGATTGGGTGACCAGCGGGTTTGAGCTGACACCAAACTCTTCGGACACCAAGGCCGCCATACGCTACACCTTCAAAGAGATGGCAGAAATCACCTTCGGAGCCCTCTCCATGATGCCGAAAGACAACTTCCACGGCATGCGGCGCGATGTGGTGGAGAACCTGAAGCAGATAGGTCCTCGGCTTATCCGTTGGCCGGGCGGCAATTTCGCAGGCGAATACCGTTGGAAGGACGGACTGCTGCCCGCCGACCAGCGTGCACCCCAGCAATCGTTCAGAGAGATTGAGACACAGCCCCACTCGGACGGCTACGACTATCATGAAATCAACACCGACGACTTCATCGCCCTGTGCCGCTACGTAGGAGCCGAGCCGCTGCTTACGATTAACCTGGCATGGCAGTCGCCCGAGGAGAGCGCCCAGTGGGTAGAGTACTGCAACGGCGCTGCCGACACCGAGTATGGCCGTCAGCGTGCCGAACGCGGACACCCGGAACCCTACAACGTGCATTTCTGGTCCCTGGGCAACGAGATGGGATGGGGACACATGGAAGGTCCCAACACCCCCGAACGATACACCGAATATGCCATGCGCCAATCCGAGGCCATGCTGAAAGTGACGCCGAATCTGGAGCTCTTCACTTCGGGCCTCTACCCCAACGATGACTGGGCACAGAAGACGGCAGCCCCGATGGCCTCCCGCGCCAAGAACGTCTCGATGCATGGCTACTACGGTCCAGCTGCCTGGCACGGAGGAGGGATGCACTATACCACACCCGAGGAGACAGCCGCCACCTATCGCGCCATTGTCGGCGCCGTCACGGCTGTCAATGATCATATTAATCGCGTACGCCAATGCCTCGACAAGACAGGGGCAAAACTGAACATCAGCTTCGACGAATGGAACCAATGGTATGCCTGGAACCGCCCCTCATGTGTCGGCGAAGGGATATTCACGGCCCGCATGGAGCACCTTTTTCTCAATAGGACAAACGAAGTGAACATGCCCGTCGTCTGCTACTTCCAGCCCGTGGGCGAGGGAGCCATCATCATCGACTCGAAGGACAGCCGCCTGACAGCCAACGGCCAGATGTTCGCCATGATGAAAGCCCACCAGGATGGCAAGATTTGCCGCGTCACAGAGAACGACGACTTCAGCACCGCCGCCTCCCTGCATGGCGACACCCTCGTCATCACCCTCATCAACGCCGAGTACGACCGTGAGCGCACCTTCACCTTCCCGCTCCGGACACGCGGCCAGGTGCTCCAAGCCTCGCTCTATTCCTCTCCCGACGTATTGCCCTACAGCTACTTCACGGAGGCCACCCTGCCCGTGACCGCTACGAAGAAGAACATCACCACCACCCTGCCGCCCCACAGCGCAGCGATTATAAAAGTGAAGAAGTAAGGAGGCCCCCGACCCTTCTCGAAGAGGGGCCAGGGGTTTGAGGCTGGTTGAATAAGTTCCCCTCTCCCCTCTCTTTGGGCAAACGCAAGTTAGGCGTTAGCGTTTGGGGAGCTTGCGACGGAGGGCAGGGGATGGGGGTGAGGTTTCACCTCATGCACGAGGTGGTGCCCAGGGCGGTGAGCGCAGCGGTTAGGATCGATACGATCAACTGCACAATCGTCTTCCACGTTTCTTTGTTCTTGTCTTTCATGGGTTGGTAAAGGTTAAGGGTTAAGGGTTATAAGGTTATAAGGTTATAAGGTTAAAGGGTTATAAGGTTATAAGGTTATAAGGTTATAAGGTTAAAGGGTTATAAGGTTATAAGGTTATAAGGTTAAAGGGTTATAAGGTTATAAGGTTATAAGGGTTATAAGGTTATAAGGTTATAAGGTTAAAGGGTTATAAGGTTATAAGGTTATAAGGGTTAAAGGTTAAAGGTTAAGGGTTAAAGGTTAAAGGTTAAGGGTTAAAGGTTAAAGGTTAAAGAGACGAGCCCCCTTTCGACAGTCGCGCGTTTTTGCTTTAGGGGGCTTGTTCGCCGCCAGCTTCCCCCCCTCCCTTTTAGGGGAGGGGGTAGGGGGGGAGGGGCTGGGGAGGGGCTTAACCCAGACTCCCGTCATCCTCCTCCTCGGGCTGCAACGTCTCCTGGGCGCGAGCCTCGGCAACGGCCAGAGCCTGTGCTTCGCGGCTGGGGACGCACTCGAAGGTGGCGTTGTCCTTGATGGCCTTGAACACCTTGCCGGCGCGGTACTTCACGGCTACGCTCTTGATGTTGTCGGCGG
>JAILBW010000098.1 GCA_024680695.1 Bacteroidaceae bacterium | reverse complement strand
ATCTGCAAATAGACAATGCCTAAGTCAAAAATCTGCAAATAACCGAACAATCTTTAACACTTGAAAATAAGCGATTTACAGCGGTATATTTGCAGATTTTATAATTTTCTTTGCAGTGGGTTCACTTTCCCACGCAGAATGCTGAAAATATTTGGCTTAATATGTCTTGCGAGGTGATTGAGCCGCCTGTGATTTCTCCTAAATAGGAAAGGACGAGGCGGAGATCTTCAGCCAAGAGGTCGGTGGGTGGGGGCGAGATTTTGTCTGGGGCAAGTCCATCAAGCACTTTTTGAAGATGAGTGCTGGCGTTTGAGAGTGCTTCGTAGTGACGAATGTTTGTAATGATTGTTTCACCGTCTGCAATTTCGGGAATGGATGCTTCGCGCAATAATGCTTCTTCGAGAATCTTCATTCCGTCGCCAGTGAGAGCTGAAATGTGAATGTACTGGCCAGGTGTATGTTTGTGATAGAGGTATGAGGAACTGGGCATGCTTTGGTCGCACTTATTAATGACGTGCAGAATGGCCTTGTCTTCCTTAAGTCGAATATCAGGGAATGGTACGTTCTGCTCAGTCAGCAGGATGATTATTTGTGCTCGTTCGGCTGCTTGCATGCTTCGTTCGATTCCCATTTTCTCGATTTGATCCTTAGTGCGTCGAATTCCTGCCGTGTCAATAAATCGGAATGTAACGCCTTGGATTTGTATGATGTCTTCGATAAGGTCGCGGGTAGTTCCTTTTTTCTCACTTACGATGGCTCGATCGTCGTGTAGGAGTGCATTTAGAAGTGTGCTTTTCCCAACATTTGGTGCGCCGATAATTGCTACAGGTATTCCATTTCTCAAGGCGTTTCCTGTGTGGAAGGAGTTTGTGAGGTGCAGAATGTGATGATTGATGTTTTGGGCTACTTCCCTTAGAGCTGTCCGATTTGCAAACTCCACGTCTTGATCGGAGAAGTCAAGTTCGAGTTCGATTAGGGTCGTGAGATGGAGAAGCTGTTCTCGAAGTTCTTTCAATTCGTTCTTGAATCCGCCACGCAACTGGCTCATGGCGATATCGTGGGTAATTCTGTTTGTAGATGCCACAAGGTCTGCAACCGCTTCTGCTTGACTCAGATCCATTTTGCCGTTGAGGAATGCTCTCTGTGTGAATTCGCCAGGTTTAGCTTGCGTGGCACCGTTTTGGATGAGCAGTTCGATGATACGCTGAATGATGTATCGACTTCCGTGGCAGGATATTTCGGCCGAATCTTCCCCTGTATAGCTGTGTGGCGCATGGAAAATTGCCACAAGTACCTCGTCTATAACCTCCATTCCATCGTCCTTAGTCATAGAAGGGACGATGATCTTTCCGTAGTGGATGGTGTAGGGGAGGGCCTTGGAAATGTTCTTCGAGAATACCTTTGCCAAGATCTGGAAGGTTTCTTTCCCCGAAAGTCTGATTACGGCAATAGCTCCGCCTGGAGGGGTGGCAAGGGCGCAAATGGTTTCTTTCATTGAAGAAGTGTAAAGTTAAAGAGTTGAAAGAGCTTTCCTGAGGACCTTTAGGTCGTTGTCTGTCGTTGCCCAGCTGGTCACGAAGCGGCACAGGGTGAGATTATCCTCGATTGGCTCCCATGTTTCGAATTGGACTTCCTCCATGATGTGTTGCATCTGTCTGTTTGTGAGTTCAACGAACTGCTGGTTTGTAGTCGAATCGCGAAGAGTAATGCCTGCATCCATAAAGAGTTGCCGCATCTTCATTGCCATTTCGATGGCATGCTTTGAGATCGAAAAATAGAGTCCGTCGGTGAATAACGCATCGAACTGAACTCCAGCCAAACGACTCTTTGCAAGCAGGGCTCCATGCCGCTTTACGATGTTCATGAAGTGACGAGGGGCATTGCCACGTGGAAAGACGACAGCCTCGCCACACAATGCTCCGACCTTCGTGCCGCCTATATAGAATACGTCGCAATGTTGTGCCAGCCAAGGCAGATCGAAGTAGCACTCGGCAGAAGCAAGCCCATAGCCCAGTCGCGCTCCATCAATGAAGAGCTTGAGGTCGTAATGGCGGCAAACGGAAAGAATGCTTTCTATTTCTTTGGCACTATAAACACTACCGAGCTCCGTGGGGAAGGTGATGTAAACCATGCCTGGGATGACCATATGCTCAAGTGTTGGATCGGCATGAAAGGCTTTCAGCCAGGCTTCCAAATCCGTCGCACTCATCTTGCCGGCATGAGAGGGTAGGGCGATGACTTTGTGGCCGCTGGCTTCCACAGCTCCTGATTCGTGGACGTTGATGTGGGCTGTCTGCGCGGCTATCACGCCTTCGTAGGTCTGAAGCATGCCGTCGATGACCGTCGCATTAGCCTGTGTGCCTCCGACAAGGAAGAAGATGTCGGCATCGGGACATTTGCAGGCTATCCTTATCTTTGCTCGTGCCTTCTCGCTCCATTCATCGAAGCCGTACGACTGGCTCTGCTTGCCGTTCGTCTCGAGCAGGTGGCAGATCACTTCTGGATGTGCACCGTTGTTATAATCACTTTCGAAAGAAGTCTTCATCGTTATTTCTTTTTGCACCAGGTGTTAGCCAGAAAGAGAAATATAAAAAGAACGAGAAAGTATCCAGCTATCATGATATACTGTTGCTTTTGTGTCATATATGGCAATACAATGACAAAAACACTGACCAACAGAAGGAGGATAGAGGTGAGGAGCCTCAGCCGCTTGATGTTCACCTTTGCCTTCTCTTCCTTGCTTGCAGTGTTGTACCCTGCAATGAGATTATCGCCCTTGCCTAATGCAATGATGATGCTCATTATTAGAGAAATAAGAGCAATGATTAGTGTTAGTGTTATTGTTATCATACCTGATCAGATTCGGTCGAGGACAAGTTTTATGAGGTTGTCGATACTGCCTTTATAGTCAGTATTCATCTCCTTAGCGTATCGGTTGGCAATCACCATGCAGCAAGTCATGGTGCGGTGACCGAGTAGGGCAGCAAGGCCAGAGAGGGCCGACGACTCCATTTCGAAGTTGCAAATCTTCAGTTCGCCTTCGCTTGTCTGATAGCGGAATGACTCGACCTTTTCGTTCTGATTGGGGTCTTGTATTCCGAGGCGAATCTGTCGTCCTTGCGGCCCGTAGAATCCGCCGCAAGCCACCGTGATACCGCGAAGCATTTCCGTTCCGGCAATCTGTTCGATGAGCGATGGGTCGGCAGTAGCGACGTAAGGCGCTCCCTTCTGCGGACACCAGTCCATGTGTTGGGTGAAGGCTCTTTCCATGTCGAGGTCGCAGACATCGTTGCGTCCGGCATAGTAGTTGAGCAGTCCGTCGAAGCCGATGCTCTTGACGCTGGCAATGAAGGTGCCCAGCGGAGCCTCTGGTTGCAGTCCGCCGCAAGTGCCGATGCGGACGATGGTCAGTGTGCGGTGGGCGGATTTTTCCACTCGCTTTGCGAAGTCGATATTGGCCAGTGCATCCAGTTCGTTCATCGTAATGTCGATGTTGTCGCAGCCGATGCCGGTGGAGAGCACGGTGATACGTTTCCCCTTGTAGTTTCCGGTGATGGTATGGAATTCGCGGCTCTGAATCTCGCATTCTTTCTCTGCGAAGTGGCTGGCCACGAGATTTACTCGTCCGGGGTCGCCCACGAGTATCACCTTGTCGGCCAGTTGTTCGGGTCGAACGTGCAGGTGGAATACGCTGCCGTCCTCATTGATGATCAGTTCGGATGGTTCAAAGTGTCTCATTTCCATAGTCCTTTAATTTCGGTTAGTTTTTCAATTCCAGTTGTCTGATTTGTTTCTCCAAGCCCTTTACGTCTTCCGACAATTTCTCGACCCTCGACTCGATGAGGCGAATCTGTGGTGCCAGTTGCTGTTTCACATCGTTGGACGCCGATGCATACTTGCCGCGCAGTTGTGTCAGCTGAGCCTGAGTGTTTGTGAGATCCTTTCGTGCCTCGTCCCACAGCGATGCCTGCTTGCGCGCCTGTTCGTTGCGGAAGTCCGTCAGCGTCGTATAGATGTGCTGGTCGTTGAGAATGAAGTCGAAGTCGTGTGCCTTTCCTTCTTTTTTCTCGTGGTCGCGCACTTCCTTAAGTCTTTTTTGCGCACCTGCCACCTCTTCCTTATTTTCCCAGGTGTCTCGCAGGCTGTGAATTCGAGCCAGATTGCGTAACATCTTGATACCGACGGCCTGTTCTGTATAGACGCGTCGAGTGGCGATCGGTACGAAGATGTAGAGGCAGGCACTGTCGGCAGGTTGGTTGCGGTCGGAGACAAACCATCCCAGGTTGTTGTACTCGTCGATGCACATCAGGTAGTCGTTGGCTGGTGAGTTAAAAGGCATCCCGACATTCTCGGGTGCGAGATAAACGTGGTCGTCGGGGTCGTAGCGCGACATGTAAATGTCGTAGCCGCCCAGTCCTTCCTCGGTCTTGGCGGCATAGTAGAGTGTCATTCCGTCGGTCAGCATAAAAGGATAGTTCATCACTTCGCTGTCCTCAGTTTGCAGTCCTTTCTGTTCCTGTTCCGTAGTCCATTCGTTGCCTATCAGTTCCTGTCCGTAGAGTAGCATATTCCCTTTTCCTGTCGGCTTTCCGTAGATGCGGCGGTTCTTCAGCTGATTGATGAAAACGGTGCGGTCCAGTGTGTCTTTCTGGTTAAAGTGTTCGGCGAACTTCTCTATCGTTCCACTTTCATTTCCAAGTGCTAAGGCATTCGTGATGGCCGATTTTGGTAGGGCTACGCTGTCGATGATTGTCACGTTTGCAGTGGAGTGCAACTTCAGCATGTTCTTGCGCACTATTTCGAGCAACGCCTCCTTCTCCTCGGTCGGCTGTTCCGTCTTTTCGAGATATTCAATCTGTGCTTCCAGTATCTCCTCCGCCGTCTCAAAGTCATAGATGGCCATAGCCTCTTCGGGCGTGGTGTCGAACACTGGTTCCGTGATTTTCTGTCTCCGTCTTTGGGCCGAGGCGGCGATGGCGGACAACAGGAGTATGAAGAAGATAACCCTTTTCATCGCAGTTTTCGTTTTGGGGATTATTTGAAGATGAAATATACAGCGAGCACCAGACAGACACCTGCGGCCAGATGGTTCCAGTGCAGTTCCTGTCCTTGGAAGAGTATATTGGCAATGAGGCAGAAGATAATCAGCGAAATGACTTCCTGAATCACCTTCAGTTGCATCAAGGAGAATGGTCCGCCGTTTCCGACGAAGCCTATGCGGTTGGCTGGTATCATCAGGCAGTATTCCACGAAGGCGATAGCCCACGAGAACACGATGATGCCGATTAGGGGCCAATTGCTCGACGTGCCGGTCTGGTCGAGCTTGAGGTGCAGGTACCACGCCAGCGTCATAAATACGTTGCTGCAGATGAGCAGCAATACAGTGTAGATTCCATTCATTTTTCTTTGTCTGTCTTTCGTCTGTATTTTTTTAATTCTTGGCAACGTCAAGCCGCTGAAATGGTCTTCTCGCCGCACAATTTCTGCAAAGTTAGTGCTTTTTGCCAAAATGCGCAAACGATTAGGCCAAAAACCTGCTTCGCAGAAATGTGTGTTTGCCTTTTTTGCAGAATCTTGAATGATGATTATTGATTTCCTTGATGGGAACTGGCTGTTCGAGACTGGCGTTTCCAGCGTGGCCTTGATGTTTTGCAAAGAAATAAAATGAAGCGGCACGCCGTTCGGTGGAAACGACATGCCGCTTTCGGATGAGTTGATTCCGATGTTGTCAGGGCATTATGGTGGGTTCTAAAAATTAGTTTTGAACTGCTCTAAGTCTATTTAAGTGCAGATTTGGCTTCAAGCCTGCCGAAGCGTAGCGAGCTACGGTTCCGGGACTTGGGGAGGCAAAGATGACTGAAAGAGGCAAGAGCAGACAAAGATAATCCACCTGAATTTGTTAATTATCAGAACACACCTTATCACTTCAGGATATTCTCGAGGTACTCTCCGATGCGGTCCAGCCAGGTGTAGCTGCCAGTGCCAGGCGACGCAGTCCTCTGGAAGCAGTGGTTGCGCAGGGCCAGTGTGTGCAGTTCGCTCTGAATGCCCATGCTGCGCATCTTCTCCCACGTCTTCACCGAGTTCATCGAGGCCCATCCGTCGGCATCGCCATGGATGAAGAGCATTGGGGCCGTCTTCAGGTCGAAGCTGAATTCGGGCACCAGTACGGCCTCGTCGTCATTGCCGCCACCCTTGTTAGGCTCTTCGGCACCGTCCGTCAGGGCGTAGGCAGGATAGATGCCGATGCCCCACTGCACGTTGCAAGGCTGCTTGTCGATGTCGTCGATGGGCAGATAGGCCTGATGGAGCGACGAGGTGACACCCATCAGCGTGAGGTGTCCGCCTGCCGAACTGCCCATGATGCCTATCTGGTTGGGGTCGAGTCCCAGGCTTGCGGCTTTGCTGCGCACAATCTTGATGGTGCGCTGCAAGTCCTGCCATGCGGTAGTGTGCTTGGCCAGCCCCTTGGGGCGCGGTGTGCGGTACTTCATGGTGACGACTGTCATGCCCCGTTCGTTCAGGTAGCGGCGGGCGGGAGCCACTTCGAAGCCGTTGGGGTCGTTGCCCATGTAGCTGCCGCCCGAGTAGATAATCTGTATGGCCTTCGTCTTCAGTTCCTTCGGGAAATGCCACTCGAGGTAGGGTTTGCACTGATGCTCCTGTGCGCAGGGCATCTTGCCTTCGGGCCACACATCCTCGGTCACCTTCTCGCGGCGAGCATCGTCCGATGCATAGCGGCTCATCAGCTCCACTTCGGGCTCCAGCGGGCGAATGAATCCCATCTGCCGCATGAACTCGACGCCGCGAGCCACTCCGTACACTCCGTGAGGCTTGTTCGGATAGAGGTGCAGTTCGGCAGGAATCTTGCGCTTGCGTAGTTCGCGGTAGATGAGCGTCGAGCCATTGGGGCTGTACTCGTCGGCACCGCCATGGTGCAGGCTGATGGGGCAGGTCTTCTCGTCGAACTTGAAGATGTCGGACAGCTTCACGTCCTTGCCGTAGCCGAGACGGGTGGAGGGTGTGCCCGTTTCGCCGTCGGTGGTCACGTAGGCTGGCGAGTTGATGATGGCCCAGTTGATGTGGCATGGCACGGTGTCCAGCTTGTCGATGGGAGTATAGGCCGGCGTCTGCGAACTGGTGGCCAGCAGGGTGGCCAGATGGGAGCCGGCCGACTGGGAGATGACGCCGATGCGCTCAGGGTCGAAGCCGCGTTTTGCAGCCTCGCTGCGCACCATGCGCACTGCACGCTGTCCGTCCTCCCAAGCCGTTTGGTAGATGGGGATTCCTTCGGGGCGCGGTGTGCGATAGACGAAGTTCACACACTGGAAGCCCAGGGCGGTGAACGTCTCGCGCCATTCCTTGATGAAGTTCATGTCGCAGCAGGTGTAGTAGCCTCCGCCCGAGATGAGAATCATGCATCCGTTGTTTTTCGTCTCCTTCGAGGGTGCTTCGTACCACTCCAGATAGGCCGTACGGTGCTTGTCGGCATTGAACTTCTCGGCCCTTGCCTCGTCCAGCATTGCGGCTATCTGGTGGGGCTGCGCATCGGGCATCTTGCCCTTTGGCCATACGGTTTCACGCTCTCCGGCGAGGATGTGCAGTGAGCAGAATACGCTCAGCAGCAGAACGACTCGTTTCTTCATTGCGTTTGTCATAATTATGTGTCAGTTAGTTGGTGAGTTTATGAGTTGGTGAGTTTATGAGTTTGTGAGTTTATGAGTTTATGAGTTTATGAGTTATTGGGCCGGTTGTTGTCCGTTTTTCAGGAATTCATCCATTGCCTTGGCAGCCCGTCGTCCGTCGCCCATGGCCAGAATGACGGTGGCACCGCCGCGGACGATGTCGCCGCCGGCAAAGATGGTGGGAATGTTCGTCTGCATCCCTTCGTTCACCACGATGGTGTTCTTGCGTCCCAGTTCCAGTCCCTCGATGCTTGTAGGCACGATGGGGTTGGGACTCACTCCGACAGCCACGATGGCTTGGTCTATCTGGATGGTTTCCGTCGCTCCGGGGATGGGCTGCGGACTGCGCCGTCCGCTGGCGTCGGGTTCGCCCAGCTCCATCTTCTGCAGCACCACTTCGGTCACATTGCCCTTTTCGTCGGCATGATATTCAATGGGGTTGTGCAGGGTCAGGAACTCGATGCCCTCCTCCTTGGCGTGCTTTACCTCCTCCAGTCGGGCGGGCATCTCAGCCTCGCTGCGGCGGTAGGCGATGAATACGCGTTCGGCACCCAGTCGCTTGGCGGTGCGGCACGAATCCATTGCCGTGTTGCCTCCGCCCACTACCATCACGTTGCGTGCCTTCTTCACTGGCGTATCGAAGTCGGGGTTCGAGGCATCCATGAGGTTTACGCGGGTCAGGTATTCGTTGCTCGACATGATGCCGTTCGAGTTTTCGCCCGGAATGCCCATGAAGTTCGGCAGTCCGGCACCCGAACCCACGAAGATGCCTGCATAGCCCTCCTGTTCAAGTTGGCGGACGGTGATCGTCTTGCCCACGATGCAGTCCTTCACGAAGCGTACGCCGATGAGCTCAAGGTTGTGGATTTCCACATCGACAATTCTGTTGGGCAGTCGGAACTCGGGGATGCCGTATTTCAGCACACCGCCTATCTCGTGCAGAGCCTCGAAGACGGTGACCTCGTAGCCCATCTTGGCCATGTCGCCGGCAAAGCTCAGTCCGCTGGGACCCGAGCCTACGACGGCTATCTTCTTGCCGTTCTTGGCGGCCACCTCGGGCAGCGACATCTGTCCGCTCTCGCGTTCGTAGTCGGCGGCGAAGCGTTCCAGATTGCCGATGGCTACGGCCTGTCCGCCCATCTTCAGGTGGATGCACTGTGCCTCGCACTGCTTCTCCTGGGGGCAGACGCGTCCGCAGACGGCGGGCAGCGACGAGGTGCGCTTCAGTATGCGCGCAGCCTCCAGTATCTTGCCGCGCTCGATGTTCTTGACGAACGAGGGGATGTTGATGCCCACGGGACAGCCTTGCATGCACGACGGGTTGGCGCAGTCGAGGCAGCGCTTGGCCTCCGTGAGTGCCTGGTCGAGAGTGAGCCCCTTGTTCACTTCCTCTGTGCGGGTGGTGGCGCGATATATGGGGTCCAGTTCGGGCATCTGGCAGCGCGGAATCTGAGTGCGCTCCTTGGCCTTCATGCTCTTGCGCAATTCCTCGCGCCACGGCGCGTTGCGGTCGGTGAGGGATTCTCCTTCCTGCCCCTCAGCCGAGGATGGGGGAGTGGCAGCGCTTGCCTTCCCGGGCGTCTGTGGCTGGCTGCTTGCCTCCTCGCGGGGGAGGGACTGGGAGTGCCACTTCTCGAATGCCTCGGCCTCCTCTGCCTTGAACGCACCGGCGCGGCGCAGCATCTCGTCGAAGTCGACCTGATGGCCGTCGAACTCGGGACCATCGACGCAGACGAAGCGCATCTTGCCGCCCACGCTTACTCGGCAGGCGCCGCACATTCCCGTGCCGTCCACCATAATGGTGTTCAGCGAGACATCGGTCGGGATGTCGTATTTCTTCGTCAGCAGGCAGCAGAACTTCATCATGATGGCGGGACCGATGGCAAACACCTTATCGACCTTCTCGCGCAGGATCACCTCCTCGATGCCCACGGTCACCACGCCCTTCTTGCCGTAGCTGCCGTCGTCGGTCATGATGATTACGTCGTCGCTCGACTTCCTGACTTCGTCCTCCAGAATGATGAGATCCCTGCTGCGACCTGCCAGCACCGACACGACCCGATTGCCTGCGGCCTTCAGTGCCTGGATGATGGGCAGCATGGGGGCTACACCTACGCCACCGCCGGCACACACCACGGTGCCGAAGTGCTCGATGTGGGTGGCGCGCCCCAGCGGGCCCACTACGTCGGCTAAATAATCGCCCTCGTTCAGCGCACACAGCTTCGTGGTGCTAAGGCCCGTTGTCTGCACCACCAGCGTGATGGTGCCCCGCTCGGGGTCGCTCCCGGCGATGGTCAGCGGGATTCGCTCTCCCTTCTCGTCCGTGCGTACTATAACAAAATGTCCGGCCCTCCTTGCCTTGGCAATCAAGGGAGCTTCGACTACGAGTTTGAATACCTTCTCTGAAAACTGCTCTTTACGTAAGATTCTGTTCATACCTTATTACTTATGTCTAATAACGCGCTGCAAAGGTACGCAAAAAGCACGATTCCCGATGTGTTTTGGCAAGGATTTTTCATCTTCGATGGCGATAACGGAACATAAATCAATTTTTTTCGAGCAATTGGGCAGAAAATGGCAAAACCATTTTTTTATGTCGAATACTTTTTGTAATTTTGCGGCCGATTTGCGTGAAGGTCATGCGTAACTTTGAAAAAGTGATGGTTCGGTAGCTCAGTTGGATTAGAGCAGCAGCCTTCTAAGCTGCGGGTCAAGGGTTCGAGTCCCTTCCGAATCACAGACTATGCCTGATGGCAAGTCGTTTGATGGGTTTTATAGCACGGTGCATTCTTATCACTTAGGGGTGCACCGCTTTTCTTTTTGCCTGCTTATCTGCGGTATGAACCATGTGCAAAAATCTATTTGCAACGGCTGCGTGAGCAGGCTCGAACATTGCGCAAAATTCTATTTGCAAAATGCAAAATGCAAAACCAATTTGAAATATATTTACATACGCTCCGTTGTTGTAAGCAAAGAGATTTTCAATTTATTTACACAAACGTCACACTGAGCAGTATTCACCCTCAAGACTGCCTCCAGATATATACCCGCCCGCGCGCCGGATCTGCGGCAGCACCTCACTCGTCACCCAGTGCTTGAAAGCCCGCGCCTGTGGCAACTTGGAGGCCAGGATCAGGGCGTAGAGGCCGCTCTCGTTGATGGCGTTGACCATCTGTCGGCGTCCCAGGCTGTCCACGATAGGGTAACGTTTCGTTACGTGATCCTCCTCCACGTGGTCGGTCAACGCCTTGCTGACGTTCTGGTAGCCCAGTGCTGCCAGCACCTCGTTCGTCACCCAGCGCTTGAAAGCCCGCGCCTGCTCCAGTTTCGAGGAGAGGATTAGGCTGTAGAGCCCGCTCTCGTTGATGACGATGGCCTGTTGGGTTCCACCAGGGGTGACCATTTCGTTCACCCCTTTGTCTTCGCTATCAACATGGTTGCGAATAGCCTTCAGAGTATTTGCATACCCCAGCGCCGTAGCCAAGTTTCCGGTGGCACCGCGGGCACCGATTTTGCATTTTGCATTTTGCATTTAGAAAAAATATACGAGTTACGCCAATCTATAATATAATATCTATAAAAGAATATTATTAAATTCACTGAATAATTATAATATTATATATATAGCAAAGCCTCCTGTATTCATTTTCTAAATGCAAAATGCAAAATGCAAAATCCGTGGCCGGGCATTATTTGCGTAATATACTATTAT
>JAILBW010000097.1 GCA_024680695.1 Bacteroidaceae bacterium | reverse complement strand
TATCTGCTGCCCCTTCACGCTTTTACTCCGGACAGCAATGGCTATGAGAGAGGCTGGTGCGAGGGACGCAAGAGGTCGTTGACCGTCTTCACTGGATTAAACGTCGAAGCGGGCACCTCGACCATCAGGGTGTTCCAGTCGCTCATGGCACCGTTCCACAGGCCAGGCAGTTCAAGGGCCTGCAGCGGCCTTCCGTCCTTGCTCTTCGAGGAGATGAAGCCGGTCTGCGGATCCACAAATCGGGTGAGGCAGAACTTCTTTCCGTCGTGCCCACGCACTGCGCAGACGAGATCTACGGGATTGAAGTGAGTGCTCTGCTTCAGCATGGCAACTGCCGTCGGGTCGGCGCTATCGATTTGCGTACTCTCGAGAATCTGCAGCGACACACTGCCCTCGGCATCATACACACGGAAGGGACCGCCCCCGGGCTCTCCCTCGTTGCGCACCATACCGCAGACACGGATGGGACGGTCGAGTTTGCCAAGGAGATAGGAGCGTTTCGCTTCGGTCGGCAGGCCATCGAACCCCTCAGGTGGGGTGCAGCAGAGCACATTCTGCAGGAAGCTTGCAGTCTCCTCGACATCGGAGGCCGTCCAGGAGTCGCCACCGAGACGGGCAAGATGCTCAAAAGTCTGGCGCTGCGCATCGACAAGAATGCCTGCAATCACCTGCTTCCATCGTACCGTGGAGTCGCGGAGAGCGTCGGGCACCACATTGTCTATATTCTTGATAAAGATTACATCGGCCTCCAGGTCGTTCAGGTTCTCGATGAGCGCACCATGACCGCCTGGGCGGAAGAGCAGCGAACCGTCGGCCTGTCGGAATGGCGTCCCGTCGGGGTTGGCCGCCACGGTGTCGGTGCTGGGCTTCTGCTCGCTCATCGTGATGTCGTAGGTGACCCCATAGCGCGACTCAAAGTCGGGTGCGACACGCTCCGCCAAGTCCTCGAACAACTCACGATGCTGCGCGCTGACGGTGAAGTGGAGTCGTGCCTCGCCTTGGCTCGAAGCATATTGAGCCGCCTCGGCCATGTGTTCCTCGAGCGGAGTGCGCGCTTCGTCAGGGTAGGTGTGGAACTGGAGCAGTCCCTTGGGCAGATTGCCGTAGTCGAGTCCGTCGGCACCGAGTAGCTGTGCGACAACCTCCTTGAAGTCGCCCTGCGCTATCAGCGCATCGACGCCCATGCCCGCATTCAGCATGCAAGCATCGTTGAGCGCATCAAAGAACGCAAAGTCGTGAATGCGACGGAAGAATGTCTTTTCGAAATCCGTTGACGGCTCGTCGCGGTCGGCATCGAGGAAGGCATAGAGGTCCTTGAACATTCGGCTTGCAGCACCGCTGGCCGGGACAAACTTCAGGATGCAGTGCCCCTGTCCCTTGTAGTCGTTCCAGAGGGCGACATAGCGGTCAGCCTCGGCCTCAGAGAGTTGCATGATGCCATTGCCCACAGACGCGGCGCTGTGGAGGCGAAGATAGGGAAAGCCCGTTGCGAAGCAGTTCAACTGCGCTTGCAGTTGCTCCTCCGTGATTCCCTTCTCACGGAGCTGCCTCAGATCAGATTCATTGTCCATATTCATAGCTCTTTATAGTCCTTAGTCCATAGCGCAGAGGCATGTTCTATTCCACACTGCGCAGCACTTCCTCTGCCTCCCTCACCATCTTTCCGGCATCGTCCTTTTCCGAGAACTTATTCGAGCGGAAGGTAGCGACAGCCTGCTTCAGCGTTTCGAGCTTGCGGCCCTCGAGTTCCGACATGAGGATGCGCACCTTCTCAAAGTCCTGAATGCCTTGCACAAGCCGTTCGAGACGGATGCTGCTCTCGCCCGGATAGACGACGAAGCAGTCGCCCGAGGGCCAGGTGCGGAAGCGCGAGTCCTGACAGGGGGCCTTCACCCAGCTGTTCCAAGCCCAGCGCAGATAGCCGTCGTAGCCGGCAGCCATCGCATGCCAGCCCATGTAGGCCGACTCGGCTGGGGGCGAGAAGGTGAAGGTGTTGGGGCGGGCCGGACCGCAGCAGGTGTAGAATGTCACGGGGTCGCCCTTATCCCTCCTCGCCTTGACAATCTTCTCGTCGAGCAGGTCGTAGCCGTAGCCGACACTGGCATCGTGGACGCTGGCCGTAAACTCGGGGAAGTAGTTGAAGGCGCCGGCAATGCGATACGCCGGGTCGGCACGCTGCACGATTTCGTAGGCTGCCTGCATCTGATCCATCGGACGCTCGTCCATTGCGATACAGGTGCGCGAGAACCAGCCCTTCGACTTCAGGTGGGCGGCAAAGTCGCGCAGGAAGGGCAGGATGAACTCCTCATAGCCTTTCTCGCCCGGCTTGCATGCCACATATTTCACGCTGTTCGTGGCCAGGTCGAAATAGTCGAACCTGTAGTGCCAGGGCACCAGCGTGTAGCAGTCTATCTGCTTCGTCACGCCGCAGTCCATCATGAACTCCACCCAGCGGTCGAAGACGGTATAGTCGTAGATCCACTTCCCGTCGATCGTCTTGGCCTTCGTGATCATACTCTCGAAGGGGTCCTCCGTCTGTCCGTTCCATGGGCGTTGGATGATGGAGCAGGTAATCACCTTGCCGCCCGCCTCGGCATATTGGCGCATCACGGGGCGCATCAGGTCGAAGTGCTCGCGGCTCCACAGGGGGACATCGTAGTAGCGCGCCACAGCATAGGGATTCTGCCAGAGGTCGAGGTGGAAAGTCCACTGCGAGGGCGGTGGCAGTATGCGCTTCGAGACGCTGAGACAGATGGGCAGCGACAGCCGCTTTCCGTCGCAGTCGATGGAGAGCTCACCGCGATAGTCGCCCGGTACGGCATCCTTCGGAATGCGGATGTCGAGCCAGACGGGGCGCACCGTCTGTGCCTCTACGGCCATCGATGCGATAGGCGCGAGGCGGTCGGCCACGAGGATGGAGTCCTTGCGTTCCGAGTCCTTGTCGGCCATCGTATAGCGCACGAAGTAGCGGTTCACGCACCCCGAGGAGATCATGTTCCTTCCGCTCCTCAGGTCACTCATCTGCAATGTGGCACGATTCACGGCCACAGGAGTGGTGAGGACTGCCTGCACACTCACCCGCTCGCCGCGCCAGCCATAGACCTTTAACCGCTTGAGCGAGAGTCCCGTCGGCACCTCGCTGCGCGAGTAGCGCACATCGGTTGAGCCCCATGCAAACGAGATGTTCTTCACTTCTTGCCATGCCTCCTTGTTGCAGGGCACCGGGTCGGCCAGTTCGCCCTCATCCTTTTGTGCCCATAGGGCCAGCGTCAGGAACATCATTCCCACGCCCATCAATAGTCGTTTCATATCGTTTCTCTCTAATTATTATTAATGTATCTTTTCGTGTCTGCTTAGCGTCGTTTCAGCACTCGAAGCGCATCCATTCTGCCTCTTCGAAGAGCAAATTTACGATATTCTCACGGCTTCTGCAAGCCCCAAGACGGAAATATCACTCAGCACCGCGAAAAAAGCCGCAAAACGCAGCGCCTTGTTTTTTATTCGGACACGGATTCTGACGGAACTAAGCAGACAAGGCATACGCAATATAAATCCGTACCATCCGATTTATCTGTGGTCGAAAAAATAAGTTAGCCTACATCAATAACCATCTGCTTGTTGCCGCATCGTCCCCTGCTTGCTGTCGCACCGACTCCTGCTTGCTGTCGCATGAGGCTCTGCTTGCTGTCGCACCGACTCCTGCTTGCTGTCGCACCGACTCCCGCTTGCTGTCGTAATTGCCTCTGCTTGCGCAAGAAGAGAGCATTTCTTGCCGTGATAAATCAAGTTACTTGCGCAAGTTTTTGCTGAAATTCTGGCCATTTTTGACGAATTTTTTTTTGAAAATGACCAAACAGCCTACATGCCTACATAAATTGCCTGTAAATTTCTGTAGTACAAAAACTTGCAAAATTTCGAACCTACATAAAGCCTACATAAAGCCTACATGATGCCTACATACTTCATACATAAATGGGGCGTGAGTCCGAATGTAGACACTATGTAGGCTTATGTAGGCTTTATGTAGGCTTTATGTAGGCTTGCATTCGCCGCAATCCCTTTATACATGCGGGTTTCAAGCGTTTTTATGTAGGCATGTAGGCTGTTTGGCAAATTTGCGAGCAAAATTTTTGTTTTTGCGCCCTGTATTTTCAACAGAGCCAGGGTGACAAAAGAAAAAGCTCAAGTGGACTCTGTTAATAATCGGCCTATACTCATCAAGACTTCGTAAGTCGGCTTAACTGTTGCAATATCAGTGAGGGCGCTTGAATGTCCGTGTTCTACAGATGTTATGAAGGATAATATCTCGCTGTAGTAGCCTTGCGAATAGATTTGGTTGTTAGGAAATATGGGAGTAAAGTTGTTACGGGCAAAAAGGTATTCGATGGTTTTGTTATGCTTGTGGACTTTCTCGTATGGGATACCGAGGATGGAGGAGTGCTTTGGTTCGAAGGTCAGCAGCTCCATCTGAGAGAGGCGGTAGATTCCTTTTGACGTACAGAC
>JAILBW010000093.1 GCA_024680695.1 Bacteroidaceae bacterium | reverse complement strand
AAAGCCCCTACAATGCTTGACGGGGTAAGGGGAAGGTGGGCAAGAACCATACATGATCACGTCTATAGCGGAAAGAGTATCGTCAAATGGAGCAACTGACAGCAAAATTAGTCCGCATGACTATTAGTTGCGGATTTTAGGTTTTATACATACCTTCCTTCGCTCCACGATGTAATTGCCTGGTGGGAGATTTAGAGTCTTGGTCGAATCGTGATGACGAAAAAGTTGGCCGTTCAGTGTATAGATGTTTGTCTTGTCTGCCTCCTCCTGTTTTGTAGTTGATGGCGGCATGATTTTAGCTAGCAGGTATTCGAATGTGTTGTTAGTCACTGAATTTCCTGTTGTTTGGACATCAATTAATTGTTCGGGGTGGTCTTCACCGGTGTAGATCAGTGTATTGTCGCGAATGACATTCCCGTTGCCGAGGATAAGATTAAGCATAGGCGTTTGTTCACTGGTGATGACGTTTCCGATGAATTGTCCAGCCTGCATCTTTAGTTCGACGGGGCAGAATATTTGGTTGTTGGCCACCATCATTCGTTTGCTGGCAGGCGTTGCTTTGGGGTTGTCGATGAACTTGTTGCCATGAAACTCAGAGTTTCGTGCTTCGAGATAGACGTCCCAAAGTACGATGATGTCCGACTCCAGTTTTTTTCCCTCGTAGGGTGAAAAGATACAGCTGTCCAGACTGACGGTGGAGATGTGGCTGCGCAAGCCCGAATATTCTGCCTTCACGCTGGTGCGCTTCACTTCGAATAGGTTGCAGTTCTCCGCGTTCAACCCCAGAACTTCGCTTTCCACGTCACAGTCCTCGATGTGTATGTCTGTGATTTTGCTCAAGGCATCGCCTGGCGTGGTGCCGATGATGCCCAGATAGCAGTTCCTCACCGTGACATTCCTTATCCAGGCTCCGGAGCAGGTGTCGCCTGCGTTCGGCTCCACGTCGATGGCTGCCTGTGGGTCGGTGCCGTGGATGTCGTGGATATCCAGGTCGTGCATCTCGGCTCCATAGCATGCCACTACCGAGATGCCCTGGCGTCGCGAGCCGGTGAGCAGACAATTGTCAATCTCCACATCACTGCTTTCCACTCCGTTTGAGCGTCCCACATAGATGCAGTCGCCCCAGCAGTCGGAGATGGTCAGCCCTGTGACGTGCACTTTCTTGCTTCCCACGATGTTGATTCCCATTCCCCATTCGCCCGACTCGCCCATGTGTGAGGCCCGGTCACCGATGATGGTGCCGTCGCCCGAGAAAGATACATTTTCCGCCCGGTCCACGCAGAAGATGCTGTAGTTCTCCTCGCTGCTGCCTACCATCTTTATTGTGCCGTGCAGGACCACATCTGTATTGCTGGGTACGTGGATGATATCGCGCCCCTCATCGGTGGAGACTTCGTAGGTCTGTCCGTCGGGCAGTGCCTCAATGGTGACCGTGTTATGCACTTCGGCGTTTGCCAGTGCCATTACGTCCTTGAGGGCATTCTCGTAGGTCACCTTCTCGAACATTCGGGTGCTGATTTCCGGCACATCAAATGTTCCCGAAATATTTGTGTAGCGGAATATTCCGTCCGTCTCACCCTCGATGCGCGTCTTGTTGCCCGTCAGGTAACCGCTGACAATCTGTCCGCCCGAGACAAATTCGAGTGTGCACCCCGAGGGCACCGTCAGCCGCTTCTGCTTGAGATTCACCACGCATTTGATGACGTATCGCGTATTGGTCTTCCTCATCATGTTCACCGCCGTGGCGGGACTTGTAATCTGAACCACGTTCTCGGCTCGGACGCTTTGCATACCGAGGCCTGCCATCAAGAAACAGAGAAGGAATATAGTCGGTTTCATCTTTTTCAGTTTTTACTTAGAGACAAAGTTAGGGAGAATATCTCTGTCTGCCAAGTGTTTTCTGTTTTTTTTGATGGGTTTATCGCACCATCACCTTCTGTCCGCCTACGATGTAGATGCCTCGTGGCAGGTTGCTGCGGTTAGTGATGCGTCGGCCGCTCAGGTCATACCATTTATCATTTCACGAAGTGTGTCTTTTCTCAGGGGTACTATCTGGGTGAAGCCAACGTCGAGTGTAAAACTATCTGTCCCTTTGCCGTGAGCGAACTGATGGCGAACAAGCGTGTGCGTTTCTATGTCCGTCCCATGAACTGCTTCGGCAAAGGGGGCGCAGCGATCTGTTCCGACTGGATATCGACAGAAGCAGAAACCCACCAGTTGCGGAAAGTGGGATTGCTGCGTGCGGGTGTTTTTAAAAGCCTCGTCGTTTACTCGCCGTAAACGCGCGTAGTATGCTTGGTGACGATTCCGAGCAGGATGTATTTGTCGATGTATTCCACCTGTGCGACCTTGGTGATGCCGCCGTTAGCGGCTGCCTGCTTGATGTTGTTCTGTTCGCCCTTCGACGACCATAGGCCGAGGATGTATGTGGACTTGGCTTCACCTACTCTCTGCCCGATGGGGCCTTTCTCGCCGAGTGCGGCGCCGGTGTTGATGGTCATGCAGCTGGTGAGCATGCTGGCTGCGAGTGCTGCCGAGGCAGCGATGGAAATGATTCTCTTTTTCATTTTTGTACTGGTATTTGTTGTTGTGTGTTGCATTTATTCCGCTGCGGCTTTCAGAATCTCAGAGAGTGTGGGATGGATGTGCACCATGTCGGCAAGCTGGTTCACCGTTGTGTGGCGGCACATCAGCGCGCTGGCCTCCTGCACGAGGTCGGCGGCATGGGCACCGTAGGCATGGCAGCCAAGTATCCTGCCGTCGGCAGCTACCATCAGTTTCAGCAATCCCTCGGCTTCGTTCATGGCCAGCGCCTTGCCGTTGGCTCGCCAGAATGCCTTGCGACAGGTATATTCCACGCCTTTTTCGCGGCATTGGTCTTCAGAGAGTCCTACGCAGGCAGCCTCGGGGGTGGTGAAGATGGCTGCAGGCATGATGTTCAGACGTATCTCGTCCGCGCGGCCAAGGATGTGGTTCACTACGTGGATTCCTTGCATCTCAGCAGCATGGGCCAGCATTTGCCGCCCGTTTACGTCACCGATGGCAAAGATGGACGCTGCTTCCTCGGCCTTTTCCTGTGGCAAGGTGATCTGGAAGTTGTCATCGACGGGAATGGCACCATTTGGCGCAAGGGTGATGCCTGTGGCCTCGAGGTTCAGTCCCTCTGTGCGTGGTCTGCGCCCCACGGCCATCAGCACCTCTTCGGCTTGGACGGTCTGTTCGCGTCCCTTCTTGTCTTGGAAGACGACACCTTCGGCAGTGATGGCTGTTACACCACTCTGCATGTAGAAGGTTACACCGCGCTTCTCAAGCGTCTTGCGTAGCCGTTTGGCGATGTCGCTGTCGAGCATGGGCAGGCATTCCTTCATGAACTCCACCACGGTGACCTCCACGCCGAACGCGTTGAAGATGCTTGCGAACTCCATGCCGATAACGCCGGCACCGATGATGCAGAGGCTCTGCGGCAAGCGGTCGAGCGACAGGATGTCGGACGAGTCGAGCACCCGGTGTGCGACCGGTTTGCTCAGTCGCAATGTCTTGGCTTCGGAGCCTGTGGCAATGATGATGTTGTCGGCCGTATAGTCTTCGCCGTCGGCCGTCAGCGTCGAGGCGTCGCAGAAACTGGCTTTGGAGGGAACCAGCGTGATGTTGGGGTGGGCGAGGAGAGTCTCGATGCCGCTACGGAGTGTGGCGACAACCTCGTCCTTGCGAGCTACAACGCGCTGAAAGTCCATGTGGTATTGCACGTCTTGCAGGCCAAAAGCCTCGGCTTCATGCAACATTCCGACTATCTCGGCATTTCGGGCGAACGACTTCGTGGGGATGCAGCCCACGTTGAGGCATGTACCGCCAACATGCTCGCCTTCGAAGATGACGACCTGCAGCCCTTGCTTGGCTGCATACTCAGCGGCACGGTAGCCTCCAGGTCCCGCGCCGATGATAATCAAATCAGTCTTTTTCATTCTTCTTTCATTTGACGGAATGTCACCACTGGATGCTTGGCAGCCAGCACGTCATCGACACGCCCGATGGGTGTCTTGTGCGGGGCTGTCTTCACTTCGTCGGGGGTGGTCAGTGCCTCTTCGGCAATGCGACGCATTACGTCGATGAAGCCGTCGATAGTCTCGCGCGATTCGTTTTCGGTAGGTTCTATCATCAGCGACTCATGGAAGAGCAGTGGGAAGTAGATGGTAGGTGCGTGGTAGCCATAGTCGAGCAGGCGCTTTGCAACGTCCATTGTGGTGACGCCCGTACTCTTGTTCTTCAGTCCGTCGAAGACAAATTCGTGGCAGCACAGACCGTCGATGGGCAGTTCATAGACATCCCGGAGCGACTCCTTGATGTAGTTGGCATTCAGCGTCGCCAGCGGTCCCACCTTGCGCACATTCTCACGCCCGAGTGTAAGAATGTAGGCGTAGGCGCGCATCATCACAGCGAAGTTACCATGATAAGGACTTACCACGGGGAAGAACTGCTGCAGTCCCTCACGGACACCAACCGGTCCGCTGCCTGGTCCGCCGCCGCCATGAGGCGTGGAGAATGTCTTGTGCAGGTTGATGTGCATCACGTCGAAGCCCATGTCGCCGGGGCGGCAAACGCCGAGCATCGGATTCAGGTTGGCTCCGTCATAGTACATCAGCGCGCCACAGTCGTGAATGAGCTTGGCTATCTCGGGAATACGCGTTTCGAAGAGTCCGAGGGTATTGGGGTTGGTCATCATCATGGCTGCGATGTTCGCTCCCTCCGTGGAGACAATTCTCTGCAGGTCGGCCAGATCGACCTGACCGTCTGCGCCGGACTTCACCTCGATAATCTCCAGCCCGCACACTGCGGCCGAGGCTGGGTTAGTGCCGTGAGCCGAGTCGGGGACAACGACTTTCTTGCGTTGCATGTTGCCCTGTGCGCGGTGATAATTGTCGATGACCATGAGGCCTGTCAGTTCGCCGTGGGCACCGGCATAGGGCTTGAAGGTGAAGTGAGCCAGTCCCGTCAGTGCGCAGAGCGAGCGTTCCAACAACTCCACGATGGCCTGGGCACCGCGAGTGGTTGCGGCCGGCTGGTCGGGATGCAGGTTCTGGAACTGCGGCAGTGCGGCCATCTCCTCGTTGATCTTCGGATTGTACTTCATCGTGCATGAGCCCAAGGGATAGAATCCGTTGTCCACGCCGAAGTTGTTGGCCGAGAGATTCGTGTAGTGTCGTACTACGGTCGGTTCGTCGCATTCGGGGAGTGCTGCATCGTTGCTGCGGCGCATCTCCGTCGGAATCTCGTAGTTGCCAAATCGATTCTTGGGCAGGCTGTAGCCTCTGCGCCCTTCCTTCGAGAGTTCGAAGATTAGATTACCATAGAGTCTGTTGTTCATAAGGCTGCAATCTTTACGAGGTTGTCAATTTCTTCTTTCGTGCGTTTCTCGGTGACGGCAAAGAGAAAGCCTTCGCCGAAGCGGACACCGCCCATGAAGCCAGCGTCGATGAATCGTTGGCTGAGCATGTCGGCATCGCCGTCGTAGCTCACATAGAACTCGTTGAAGAAGGGTTTGTCGAAGTCGAGCTTGAAACGTCCCGTCTGCAGCAGCTGGTCGCAGAGGTAGTGGGCGCCGGCATACGAGAGTTCAGCCGCCTCCTTGAGTCCCTGCTTGCCCATGAGCGACAGGTAAACCGTCACCCACAGTGCCATCAGCGACTGGTTTGAGCAGATGTTCGAGGTGGCTTTCTGCCTACGAATGTGTTGTTCGCGCGCCTGCAGTGTGAGTACAAAGGCACGCTGTCCGCGATTGTCCTGAGTCATGCCGACGATGCGGCCCGGCATCTTGCGGATGAGCTTCTCCGTACAGCACATATAGCCCACGTAGGGGCCGCCCCACTGCATGGGGATGCCCAGACTCTGTCCGTCGCCCACGGCGATGTCGGCTCCCCATTCGCCTGGTGTCTTCAGAACGGCGAGATCGGCGGCCACGCTGTCCATGATAAAGAGAGCCTTCTTCTCATGACATGCCTCGGCAAATCCGTCGTAGTCCTCAACGATGCCAAAGACGTTCGGCTGCTGCACGATGACGCCGGCTACACCTTCGAGTGTCGAGAGCAGAGTGCGGAGGGCCGAGAGATCGGTTGCGCCATCCTTTAGGGGAATTGTTTCCAGTGTGATTCCTTGGTGCAAGGCATAGTTCTGGAGCACTTCGAACGTCTTTTTGTTCAAACTGTCGGAAACGAGCACCCGGTTGGCCTTTTTCCCTGCGGCCACAGCCATCATCATGGCTTCGGCGCAGGCTGTCGTGCCGTCGTACATCGAGGCGTTGCTGATGTCCATGCCCGTGAGCTCGGTCATCATCGACTGGTACTCGAAGATGTAGTGGAGCGTACCTTGAGAGATTTCAGCCTGATAAGGCGTATAGGATGTCAGGAACTCAGACCGTGCGAGGAGGTTGGGGATGACGGCGGGCGTGTAGTGATCGTAGACGCCATATCCGGCAAAGCATGTCAACTGGCGGTTCTGTGTGCCCAGTGTCTCGAAGAGCTGGCGCACCTCCATCTCGCTCATTTCTGAGGGGATGTCGTATTCGCCGCGGAATCGGATGCTCTCGGGTATTTGGGCATAAAGTCCGTCCAGCGACTCCACTCCCGCCTTTTCCAGCATCGCCTTCAGGTCGTCCTCGGTATGGGGGAAATACTTATACATTTGTCAAAATGAAAAAATGAAACAATGAAAGAATGAAACAATGAAAGAATGAAACAATGAAAGATCAAAGCGATGAAATAATGAAAGCTATCCATTTCTCGCATTTTGCTTTGTATTCTTTATTATATTAACTAATGTTCCTGTGATGATGCTCAAATCATTTGCAATAGAGTCAAACTATATATCGCTAATATGCCCTGAATCATGTAATAATTCCAGCCAATACTTCGTTTCTGTCGCTTCTTTAAGAGAAATGCTCAATTTATTAATAAAGTCGGGACGGCTTTGTGCATTCATGCTTTCTGCAATATTTGCTCCAATGCTTGTGCCGCTTCTATATACTTGCTTTGACATGATGAATTCATGATTCTCATCGGTCAAATAGGAATAGAGTTTAATAATACGTAGAGCAAATCTCTTACTCAAATCATATAGAAGATTGTCGTGGGTCATACATTCTTCATTCTTTCATTTTTCTCATTCTTTCATTTTGCACAGAAAGCTTCGTAGGCCTTTGCGTCCATCAGATTCTCTAGCTCACTCTTGTCGGAGAGTTCCACCTTGATAATCCAGTTCTCGTAGGCGTCCTGATTGATGAGTTCGGGCGTATCTTCGAGCGCCTCGTTCACTTCGACCACGGTGCCGCTGACGGGCGAATTCAGGTCGCTGGCAGCCTTCACGCTTTCCACTGCGCCGAACTCCTCGCCGGCCGTCACCTCGTCGTCCACTTCGGGCATGTCCACATAGACCACGTTGCCCAGTGCGTTCTGGGCATAGTCCGTGATGCCGATGAAACCATAGTCACCTTCTACTCTTACGAATTCGTGCGACTCCGAGTAGTAGAGTCCTTCAATTACTTTTGCCATAATGATAAAGTTTATTTCTTGTAGTGTTTGCCATTATTTCTTGTAGTGCTTGTCATAGAATCTCTTCTTCACGACCGTGCCGGGGAATGTCTTCTTGCGAATCTGGATTTCCACCTCGGTGCCAAGGGCTGCAAAGCGGCTGTCGATGAGCGCCATGCATACACTCTTGTCGGTCGAGAGGGTGTGGTATCCAGTGGTCACTTCGCCGATGGGTTGTCCGTCCTTCAGCACTGTATAGCCATGACGGGGGATTGCCTTGTCCTGCAGTTCGATGCCCACGAGTTTCTTGGCCACTCCCTCAGCCTTTTGCCGTGCAAGGGCTTCGCGGCCGATGAATTCAGGCTTGTCCAGTTTCACGAACATCGACAGGCCAGCCATCACGGGCGATATGTCGGCACTGAGTTCGTCGCCATAGAGCGGGAGGCCCACCTCGAAGCGCAGAGTGTCGCGGCAGCCCAGTCCGCAGGGCTGTATGCCAGCCTCGATGAGGCGATCCCAGCTGTCGCGGATGTATTCGTGCGACGCATAGATCTCGAAGCCATCCTCGCCGGTGTATCCGGTACGGCTGACGATGATGTCGCCGATGGCCTTCACCGTATAGAAAGCGAGCTCGCTGCACTGCAGGCCGAGTACGCTCTCCACCGTGCGTTCAGCCTCAGGTCCCTGCACGGCGATCTGACCGTAGTAGTCGCTGCGGTTTTGCAGGTCGATGTCGAACCCCTTGGCCTGAGCCTGCATCCAAGCCCAGTCCTTGTCGATGTTGGCGGCGTTGATGACGAGGAAGAACTGGCCTTCGCCCATCTTATAGACGAGCAGGTCGTCGACCGTGCCGCCGTCCTCGTAGCACATCATGCCGTAGTAGATTTTGCCGATGGGTGCGCCGGCCACATCGTTCGTGAAGATGTGCTGCACATAGCGCTCGGCATCCTTGCCGCTGACGGTCACCTCGCCCATGTGGGAGACGTCGAATACGCCGACCTTTTCGCGCACAGCCATGTGCTCGGGCGTAATGCCGGCATACTGGATGGGCATGTCGAAGCCGCCGAAGGGCGACATCAGTGCGCCCAGTGCAATGTGCTTGTCGTAGAGGCAAGTGCGTTTGATGTTGTTGCTTTCAGTATTGCTTTCCATATCCTTATGTTATTTAAGATGTATAAAGTCGTCGCTCAGATACTCCTGCTCCAGGCGGCCGATGGCTTCCATGTCCGATGCAGTCAGCCGCAGTTCGCGGTTGCAAAGCGTCTGTCGGGCAAAAGCGATAAACTCTTCCTGGCTCAGACTGATGTAGTCCTTCAGCAAGCCGATGCGCTGCGGCACGCTTTCCACACCGTGGCGCTGCAATTTCTCCCGCGGGGGAGTGAGGGCACCGGCCATGTTCGACATGGTGGTGTCGTAGAGCATGGTGCCGTGGACGATGCTGGCCTTGGGCAGTCGGTAGTAAGCCGTTCCGCTCACCTTGCGGCCATTCACCATCACGTCGTTGCGCTCGCTCGCCGTGGCCTCGAGCCCCAGTCGGCGCAGCACCAGCATCAGCATGCTGATGAAGCGGTGGAACGTAAAATTGACCTCGGTGGAGCGGGTGATGTATGAGAACATCACGTTTCCGCGGTCGGCATAGACGCAGCCGCCGCCGCTCTTTCGTCTGTAGGTCTGTATGCCGTGGGCGCGACAGAAGTCAATGTCCACCTCGTTCTCCATCACCTGATTGCGTCCGAAGATGACGCTCGGCTCCACCTGCCACAAGAAGAAAGCCTCCCTGAGTCCTCCGCCAGCCCACGCTGCGTCTTGCCCAAGGGGGAGGGGGACTGAACCGGGACTTGCACCCTTCTCCTCGGGGAGCAGAGTCTCCAAGTGATGCGCCACATATTCCTCCATCGCCAGATAGAAGCTCAGGCGTTGCAAGCGATTGTCGGGCAGCGAGACGTAGTACATTATTGGTGTGTTCTTTCTTGTTTTTCCCGAGGGGGAAGGGTGAATGCGGTGTTATGTATCGCAAAGATAAGCATAAAGAATGAGATTCTCTATCTTTTGGCCGATTATTTTTTGCGCAGCCCCTTTTTTCATCCTTCTACTTCGTCGGCATCCAGGTGCAGACATGCTTTCCCGTCCATCCGTCCACCGAGGCGTAATCCACCATGCGGATGGGGCCGTCGGTGGTGGGGACGACGAACTCCATGCGTGTCGAGGGCAGGGTCGAGGCTGTGGGATGTATCTCCACCTCGCCATTTTCGTCGGTCACAATCTGCACCGGCTGCATGTAGCTGGCATCGATATTCTCGTCGCGCGCCAGTACGATGGGACCGTAGGTAAGCGCCTGGAAATGATCGCCGTCGCGATTGCTTCCGTGGGGCGCAGGGATGAGCCGGCAACGCATGTCGAAGGTGAGCTTCACGCGGTCGCCCGGCTTCCAGCGGCGGCGCAGGGTGAGGTAGGTGCCGCTCTTGACGTCCTTCACCCGCTTGCCGTTTATGCTGCACTCGGTCGCCTGGCTCCATCCGGGGATGCGCAGGCGCAGCGTGAATGTTTCGCGGTGCTTCGGGTAGAGGCGTATCTCGACGCAGCGGTCGCGGGGGAACTCCGTGTCCACCTCGATCTCCACTTCGCTGCCCTTCTCCGTCTTGGCCCGGATGTGCGCTGCATTGTAGAGGTTCACCACCGGCCCCTCCTTCGCCTGCATGGCCAGGACGAAGGGGATATAGGCCAGCCCCATCGGGCCGTTCAGGTTGCAGCAGGTGACGGGCCGCCCGTCGAAGTGCCATCCCCAGCCCTGATTCGTCACCTTCTCGCCGTTGAGCAGGTTGACGTAGCTGAAGCCGTCGCCCGAGGGTTTCATGGCCCCCAGCAGGCCGTTGTAGATGTATCGCTCGATGTAGTCGACCGTCTCGGGATTGCCAGTCAGGCGCAGCATCTGGGAACAGAACTTCATCCATGTCACTCCGATGCACGTTTCCATCATGCGCTTCTGCTTGGGATTCGTCTGTTCGAATCGGGTGTCGCTCCACGCCTCGCCTGCCCATTGCGGGAAGTAGGGCTGGTCGGCACCGCCGTTGCCGATGATGGTAATCTCGCGGTCGCGCACACCCTCGTACATATTCTTCAGACATTGCATCCAGCGGCTGTCGCCTGTGGCTCGGTAGTATTCGGCCAGCCCTTCGAAGACGGACAGCATCTCGTAGGCTTTCGGATAGACATTGCCCATGAGTCGCGGCCAAACGCCGTCGTAGGCCTGCTGGAAGAGGTCGCTGCCGCTGCATCCGCCCCGCCGCACGATGTAGGAGGCGAAGTCGAGATACTGCGCTTTCCCCGTCAGGAAGTAGAGTCGCATCATCGGCTCCAGGAGCGACGACGACTCAATCTTGTTGGCACTCCATCCCAGGGTGGTGATGTCCACCTTTGGTGTGTCGCCCACCTGGTCGATGATGCTCTGTGCCTCGCGCTCCATTGCCTGAAGCACAGCGGGATCCTGCGCCACCTGCCGGTAGTACTGGCTCAGCCCCAGCAGCACATATTTCCTCTCCCACATATCGCCGCCGCCACTCTCGGGCTGCATCTCCGGCGGGGCGCAGCTGATGCTGCCGTTTGCGCGAGTGGTGGTGAGCAGGTCGGCAACGGTGGCCTTGAGGATCTGCTTCAGCTCCTCGTCGGCCCGGTAGCGGTAGAACATGGCGCCGGAGCGCACTGCCTTTCCCCACATCTCGCCCAGTGCGAACTGTGGATGTCCGGAACGGAAAAATTCCACGAGCTTGGGGTAGGGGACAGCCTCCTTCTGCCAATGCCGGATGCTGTTCGTAATGTCGTTCTCGAGGAAGTTTGTCAGCTCGACACTCTGCGGCGGCAGCGGTGTGAAGACATCCTCGATGCGCTGCACTCTCTCCTGTGCCATTGCCCATGTGGGCAGTAGGAATAGAAACAATGTGTATTTCATAGGGGTAAAGTATAAGTTTGCAGATCAGTTCGCCGTCGAAGGATGGCAAAGTTACGGATTATCGAACACAAAAGCAAAAATAATGCGAAAAAAGATGAAGGATGTAAGATTTATTTGTATTTTTGCAGCGAGGAAGGTGAAATAACCATGGAGTGTAACTATCAGAGTCGTTCAATAACAAAAAACAGGAAAGATATGAAGACGGGAATGGGAAACATCAAAGTCCGGGCTGCGATGCTGCTCGCACTGCTGCTCACCTCGGTGACGGCTATGTCCACAACGTTTATTAAGGACGTAAAACTCATCGGCGGCACAAAGGCCGAGACTGCCGCGCTGAGGACTACGCTCGAAGCCGACGGTTGGACATTCATCAACTACGACCTGAACAAGGGCTGCGGCGAGACGAGCGACTTCGTCTATCTGCTCTACAAGGCCGAGGAGAACACCGACGGCGTGAACTGGGGATACATCACCGACTTCTACATCAGCAACGAGGGCGACGAGGCCGACGACAGCCACACCGTGGACGGACGCACCTACTATCTCACACCCTACGACGGCGGCGACCACTTCAAGGAGAAGAAGGGCGACCTGAACAGCAACACTGGTCACGGTTCGGCAAACATTCACCTCTACTACACAAAGGCTCTCTTCCCCGACTGCCGCGCCGTCACCTCCATCACCTTCAACGACACGCAGGAAGGGGCAGTGGGCGTGAACGGCGGCACCACGGGCTACGACCTCAACAAGGGCTGCGGCTCCGAGTCTGCCTACATCTACATGCACTTCACCACCGCCACCGCCATGGCAGGCCACCAGCCGCAGGCCAGCCTCGAAGCCTGCACCGCAGGCAAGTACCAGATTTCCGTCAGCGGATGGGCCTACGACCCCGATGCACCCGCGCAGTCCATCGGCGTGCAGGTTAATATCTATCAGAGCGACGGCACCACCCTCTACAGGACTGAGAACCTGACCGCCGACCAGGCCAACGCCAACGCCGGAGTGAGCGGCAACCACGGCTTCGCGGCCACCTTCTCCAACATACCCGCCGCCACCTACAAGGTCAAAGTCTACGCCATCGACTACAACGGCGACGGCGACACGCAGATTGGGGCGACGCAGACCGTCACCGTCACAGGCACCCAGCCCAGCGGGCGCATCGATGCCTGCTCGGGCGGCGTGGGCCAAATCACCGTCAGCGGATGGGCCTACGACCCCGATGCCACCAGCGAGTCCATCGGCGTGCAGGTCAAGGTCTATCAGAGCGACGGCACCACCCTCTACAGGACTGAGAGCCTGACCGCCGACCGTCCGCGCAGCGACGTGAACAACACATTCCACATCACCGGCCAGCACGGCTACTCCGCCACCATCGACATCGCCGACGCTGGCACCTACTTGGTCAAGGTCTATGCCATTGACACCAACGGCGACGGCAACCCGCAGATAGGCGCGACGCAGACCGTCACCGTGACCCCTGTTGTGAGACTGACCAGCATGACCGGTGAAGTGACGCTGCACGATGGCGACGCAATCACTGGCGCAGGCGGTAGCAACACCCACGTCACCATAGCCGCCGGTGCCACCGTCACCCTCAGTGGAGTGAACATTACCGGCATTACTTATTTCAATGATTGGGCAGGCATTACTTGTGCAGGCGACGCCACCATCATCCTCGCCGACGGCACTACCAACCACGTACGGGCAGGAGATCCTTTATATCCTGGCATCTATGTAGCACCTGGTTCGACGCTCACCATCCGCGGAGGTGGCACGCTTAATGCCAGCAGCGACGGCTTGGGTTCGGGTATTGGGAGTGCCTATAATGCCGCATGTGGCAACATCGTCATTGAAGGCGGCACTATCAATTCAAGCAGCGGTTATGTGGCTATTGGCGGACAAGATAGCGATAGCGATAGCGGCTCCGTCACCCTCAACGGCGGCACCGTCACCCTCAGCGGCGGTGATTACTCAGGCAGTTGGATCATACTCAGTAATCTCTTCATCCACGAAAACGTGACCCGCGTCACCGTATATGGTGACATCTACCATTCATATCCTCACAATCAACTGATAGACATTTACGAGAATCATACCCATATCTTCTATCCAGGACTGGTCATATACGAGAGTGGTCAGAGGAATACAGTGTATATTGCCAACTACAATGACGGACAGACGCACGACGTATGCCTCCGCGCTCGCACACTCTACAAGGACCGAGCATGGAACACGCTCTGCCTGCCCTTCAGCATCAGCAACGACCGGCTGAACTCAATCCTCTATGGAATTTACCTGTTCGGTGCGAGAAACCTCTCGATAATGGAACTCGACACCGAAGGCATTTACGATGGTCACCAGACAGGCTTCGACTCCGCCACCGGCACCCTCCGCCTTTACTTCAAGCAGGCCAGCTCCATTGAAGCAGGAAAGCCATATATCATCAAGTGGGAATCAATGCAATACCGAATGGGGTCAACCTACGAGGAAGACGAAAACATCGAGAGCCCCATATTCCAGAATGTCACCGTGACCAGCGAAACGCCAGCCACCGTGACCAGCGCAGACGGCAAGGTCAGTTTCATCGGCTGCTACGACGCTGTCAACTTAACCGGCAACGACCGTAGCACCCTCTACCTCAGCTCAGTTACCACAGGAAATCCCGACATCTGGCCCTACGATCCTACGACCACCAGCTACCTCTACTATCCCTCTGCCGACATGAAGATTCGTGCCTGCCGCGCGTACTTCAAACTGAACGGTATCATGGTAAGCGGCACAGATGAAGGCGGAGATGAAGGCGGAAATGGTACTCCCGGCACTGGTGGCTGGCAACCGCCCAGCCCTGACCCTGATGATCGCATCCTCGTAAGATCTTTCGTACTCGGTTTTGGGGAAGATGATGAGATAACTTCCATTCAAAATTCAATGTTCAAAACTCAAAATGAGTCGTGGTATGACCTTAATGGCCGGAAACTCGATAGCAAGCCGACCCAAAGCGGTATCTATATTCGCAATGGGAAAAAAGTTACGGTAACCGCTAACAATTAACCGTTTTTCCATTGACCATTGAGCATTGAACATTGTCCAAGAACGCTCTGAGGGGGGTGTGAATGGTATTCACACCCCTACCCGCAAGTAGCTGATTTTGCATTTTGCATTTTGCATTTGGAAGATTTTGCAAGAGGGAACCCACCCCATATTTTTTCCAAATGCAAAATGCAAAATGCAAAATCCGTCGGGAGTGAATTAAGCGTAATTGCATACTATTCAGCACCTTCTGCGTAATTCGCAGCAAGGCAATACTGCGAAGGAAGGTGGCAGGATGGGCTGTTTTGCCTATTTTCTGCGGCCAAAAGTGCCTCTCCGAGAGGCCAAAAATGCGTCAAAAAGTGGGAAAACGTCGCATTTCTGCACCGAAAACAGGATTCCACCCCCATTCCCTCTCCATTGTCAGCACGCGGAAAATCCATGACATTTGCAAGCGTAGGATGAACTTGCTGCGCCTTATCGGAAAGTAACGGCCCGTCGCGACTTCGGATGCGGGCTGTCGTAAGTCCCTCTGCGGCGTCACGCAAAAGGGATCGCGGGCCGTCGCGCGACCGCCTGCAGAAGGCCGCACGGAACGCAGATCCAAGGGAAATATGAGAGTGGGAAATAAAGGTCTAATAATTAACACGTTGCTATTGTGGTTGAGTACAGTCTCGCTATTCGGAGCGACAAGCCTGGCACGAAGAAGCCCGACACCGGCAGCACCAAGGCCTGGCTCACGTTGCAGTATGATAAATCTATGACAATGCACATGGAAAACCGAAAAAAATGTGGCCGAAAACGTTGGGAAAACGAAAAGAAACCCTTATCTTTGCGAAAAGAACCCTTAAAAGGAACCGATAATCAGCCTTGACGAAGTGCGAAACACCATTAATCATTCACCAATAAAACCTACAGAATTATGAAAGGAAAACTGACACTCTTCCTGATTCTCTCAGGACTATTCCTGGCTGACTGCAATATCTGTCGCGCCCAGGTGGACACCCCGATGGACCAGTGGGCTTTCTCTTCGAGCCGAGTGACCATTGACAATATGCGCTACAAGCTCGACGATGCCCACCTGCTGGCTCAGTGGTGCTATTGGAACAATACCAACGTGGCACCGGAAGACGTGGTGGTGCCCCAGACGGTGACTTATCAGGACAAGACCTACACGGTGGTCGCCACCGAGGGCTACGGCAGCTACGAGCAGGCTACGGCAAAGTCGTTCACCCTGCCCGCCACGCTGCGTCGCATCGGCGAATACACTTTCTATCCCTTCACCAGCATCCACGAATATCGCATTCCCGCTTCGGTGGAGTACATCGAGCGCAATGCCGTCGGTCGCGAGAACCGCAGCATCTGGTTCGAAGGCAACACTCCGCCCGAGATGGCCGGCAACTTCTGCAGCTCGGGCAGCAGGCTGAAGGTCTATGTGCCTGCAGCCGGCTTCGAGGAATACATCAAGACCGACTACATCGAGAATTGCTGCGTCGTCTGCCAGGATATCGAGAAGAGCAGCTACGAGACGGGCATCGTCGACAGCGGCGAGCTGGGCTACATCGCAGTGGCAAACCAGCTGCCGAAGATTGTCACCTATTCGATGATAAACCGGCTCAAGGTGAACAGTGGTACCATCGACGAGAACGACTGGTACCAGCTGCGCCAGATGAAGAACCTTGTGGAGCTCGACATCAGCGGCCTCTCCATCGAGGAGATGCCGCGAGGCGCCCTCGAGAGCTGCTGGCAACTGGAGCGCATCGTGCTGCCGCCGGCCATGAAGACCATTCGCGAACGCGCCCTCTACGCCACTGGCATCAAGTCGCTCGAACTGCCGCAGGAGCTGGAATCCATCCTTGGCAGCTACAACTTCGCCGAATGCGACTCGCTGAGCGAGATCACCATCCCCAACGGCGTGAAGAGCCTGCCCAGCTATTGCTTCTATTCGTGCGACAGACTCCATGTCGTCAACCTGCCTGCCTATCTCGAGACATTGTCCAGCAGCTGCTTCGAGTACTGCGACATCTACCGCATCAGCCTGCCCGGCACGCTTGGCGTGGTGGGCTACGAAAGCTTCTATGGCAACAAGAATCTGGTGGAAGTCATCTTCCATGAGGGCACCCACACCGTCAGCTCCTATGCCTTCGCTCAGTGCAAGTCGCTGCCTGCAGTGGCCTTCCCCGCCTCGATGCGCCTCATCTCGGGTCGCGCCTTCCAGGGCAACCCCATGCTGGGCAGCATACTCCTCAACGAGGGGCTGGAGCGAATAGAGGAATACGCCTTCGACGGCAGTACGGCGCTGACCGAAGTGCGACTGCCCAGCTCGCTGATCTACTGCCTCGGCTATCCCTTCGACGACTGCCCCAACATCGCCACCATCTACTGCTACTCGCTGCTGCCGCCGACGGTGAGAAACAACATCATCACCCGCTCGGCGCGAAACATCGAACTGCGCGTTCCGCAGTGGAGCTTCCAGGAATACATGACGAAGCCCGGATGGCTCGAATTCCAGGACCATACCGTCATCGACCCCGAAATCCTGCCCGCGAACATTATCATCAACAAGGAGTTTGAGTTTGTGCTCACTCCCCAGCAGATGGCCGAGGGCTACAATCCCAATATGCATCTGCTCTGGAATGTCGATGAGATCGACGACGGATTCGGACACACCAAGGTCGAGCGAGGCAACCTGACCATCAGCAGCCGCTCGAAGCTCAATGTGCACGACTTCTCGATGTACGTCTCTCCCTATGCCAAGTATCGTGCCGACTACGACCGCTTCGCCTACAACAACAACTACGACTACGATTCGTGGCGGACGAAATGGAATCCCAACTCGCTCATCGTCAAGGGCGAAATGCGCGCCGAGAATCAGATCTACCGGCTGCTGATGGCTTGCGACATTTGGCAGTTCATCAGCTTCCCCTTCGACGTGAAGGTGAGCGACATAGTGCCCGTCAACAGCGAGACGCAATGGGTGATTCGCGCCTACGACAGCCAGAAGCGTGCCGAGCAGAAGTTCGACGAGACCTGGGTGAACCTCACGGCCGATGATGTGCTCGAAGCCGGACGCGGATACATCCTGAAGTGCTATCACAACGATTATCGCAACAATGCCAGCAACAACTCCGACCCCATCGAATTCGTGGTGACACCCATCGAGAACTCGCTGACCCGCCAGCAGCTCTTCGACAGCAACGACCGCGAGGTGACACTCACCGAAAGCCAAAGCGAGTTCGAGCAGAACCGTTCGTGGAACCTCATCGGAAACCCCTATCCCTGCTACTTCGACTCGCGCTACATCGACACCGATGCGCCCTTCCTCGTCTGGGACAGCTACAACGGCACCTACGCCGCCTTCAGTCCCGTCGATGACAGCTACATCCTGAATCCCGGCGAGGCCTTCTTCATCCAGCGCCCCGTTGACCAGACCGAGCCGCTTACCTTCCTGCGAGACGGACGCCAGACCTACCGCAATCCCAACGACCTGAAGGTGAAGGAGGTGCGTCGCCGCATTGCGTCGCGTCAGAATGCCGACCGGCAGGTGGTGAATCTGCGGCTCACTCTCGACGACCACAGCGATCGCGCGCGCGTAGTATTCAATAAGGTAGCGGCGATGGGCTACGAAACCGGTCGTGACGCTGCCAAGATGAACGCGATGGAGCCCACCGCTCCGCAACTCTGGAGCCAGTGGGACGGAGTGCGCTATGCCATCAACGAGCGTCCGCTCTCGACGGGCATTGTCGAACTGGGCCTCTCGGCTCGCGGCATGGTGACCATCGCGCTGGAGACTGACTGCGAAGGCATCCTGCTCGAGGACCGCCTTGCCGGAACCACGCTGCCCCTGACCACCGAGGGCTACACCTTCCAGGCCGACGGGCTCTGCGAGGGACGCTTCTGCCTCGTGAACGGTGCAGCCACCGGCATCGAGTGCACTCCCGCCATCGCCTCGCCGACAGAGCAGAACCTGCAGCCCGCATACAACCTGCAGGGCCAGCGTGTCGATGCCGACTATCGCGGCATTGTGGTGCGCAACGGAAAGAAGATGCTCAGCAAGTAACAGCCGTCGCCGAGAAATGGAGTGACTGACTCGACACGACTTGAAACATCCAAAGTGAGAAGACTATGAAGAAGTATATATTCATCCTATTGACGCTGCTGCCCCTGTCCCTGCAGGCGCAGACCGGTGGCTACAATCCGGACAACCCACCACAGCCCAATTGGCCCGAAGACGACGACACGAAGTACTACATGCTGACGGTCGAGAGCATTCCGGCCGGTGCGGGCAGTTTCGGCGGGTATGCCAACACGAAGCAGCTGGCCGACAGGGAGGTTTACATCACGGCCAGTGACCATCATGGCAACTTGTTCCGCGAATGGAAGGACGCCGAGGGAAACACGCTCGGCACCGACCGGGAGTACCGCTTCACAATGCCTGCCCGGAACATCACCATCTATGCCGTTTACGACTACGACCCTGCGTCGCCCGGGCATCCCGTCTATGTCGGAAAGTATTTGCTCGAACTGCGATGCGAACCAGTAGTGGCCGGCTCTTTCAACTTCAAGGACCAGAAGGTGGAGGAGGGGACAACCCGACAGCTCCAAGCCTACTCCAACAGCGGTTTCCAGTTCCTGTACTGGACCGATCAGAAGGGAGATGTCCTGGGCACCGACGCCCGGCTCGATTACCTCATGCCCAGCCACGCCTCGACGCTGACGGCCCACTATGCCTATAATCCCGAGGTGCCTCAGAATCCCGGCACCAACCTGTGGGATGCCTCGCTCGGCGAGCTGGTAATCGACTACTTTACCGCCGGTCGGCTCAACGATGCAATGGACCGGATGGTGGGCGGCTCTGCCCATCGTGCGGAGGTGCGCCGCCTCATTGTCGATGGCGCGATGACCTCCAACGACTGGCAGTTCACGAACTACTACCAGCAGCTCGTCTATCTCGACCTTAGCCGTGTGGGCGGAGTCACTGCAGTGCCTGCCTCTGCCTTCAATGGCAAGCTGGCCGCACTGGAGGAGATCGAGCTGCCCGACGGCATCGACGAGATTGGCAACCGTGCCTTCAGCGGATGTGTCTCGCTTCGCACCATCGACTGCTATGCCATCACTCCGCCCCATCTTGGCAGTGTCGATGTGTTCAAAGACGTACCCGAGGGGCTCACCGTCTTTGTGCCGGAGGAGTCCGTCGACTTGTACAAGCAGGCCGAGGGATGGAGCAGTTTCATCATCCTGCCTTTGCGCAGCAAGGTGTGCGAGATGGAAGTGACGCTGCCCGAAGGGGATTATCGCGACCTCTCGCTCGAAATCATCAACGTGAAGAGCGGACAAAAGTATAAGTACTTGCTCAACGACCGCACACTCTACGTGTTCCCGAACCTTGTGCGCAACACCACTTATCGGGTCTATATCCGCACAAAGTCAGGCAAGACACTTCTCGAGACCGACAATGTCCTCATCAACGAGGAGGTGGTGAAGGTGAATATCGACGAGGTGAAAGTGCCCTCCGGCATCCTGCTCTCTGTCCAGACCCCTGCGGGCGAGGAATACGACTCGGCCATCGTCACTTGGTACGACGGAGAGGGCGGGAAGGAAGTCGGCAGCGGAAAGTCGGTGGAAGGCCTTGTGGCCGGCGATACGCTCTATGCGGTGTTTGCACTCCCGCCTGCCGAGACGTCGAAATACCAGACGCCCGACACACTGGGCATCCGTATCGACGCACTGGGCAAGACCTACGAGCCGCAGGTGAAGCTGCAGACTGTGGAATACACAGAACGCACTCTGCGCGTCGAAGGCCGGAATGCCGCTGGCGAGGTGCGCGGACTGGGCAAGGCCACCGTCACCATCGACCAGTTCTTTACCGCCGACTACCACAGAGTGGTGTCGAACATACAGACGGAATCCACCGCCAATCCTGTGACGAAGCCGTTCGCGATAGCCAAGACGAAGCCGGCCATCGTCAGCATCTCCGCCGACGGATACATACCGCTCTCCGATACGCTGAAGGCTGGCGAAGACATCAAGGAGACGTATCAGCTGGTGCAAATCCAGAACGAAGTGACGGGTACGGTCAGCGTATCATACCAGACCACTGCAACCGTGGTCGGCAAGGCGGGTGATCAGCTGAACTACTATCCCGACATGAAGAATGTGACGTTCGCTGTGCGCAATGTCAGCGAAGGAACGACGGTTTCCGGCTTCAGCTTCAACGAGCCCCTCATCACCATCTTCGACGGATTCGATGTGGGACAGACCGTTGCCTTGACCATCCACAGCGTCAGCGGCGACTTCGAGGATGTTACGGAAACTGCAGTCATCGGCACCGACCGCCGCTTCGCCCTGAAGTTCAACCTGAAGCAGCATGGCTCCGTCCTTACTCGCTTCATGGTGACCGACAATACGGCAGTGCGCGCCCTGCTCTTCGATGCCGAGGGCAAGCTGCTGAGCCAGGGCCTCTACAACAACTTCGACCCCAAGGCACTTGATGGCACCGATGCCAACAACCTGCGCTTCGACAATCTCCGGGAGGGCCTCTATACGGTGGTGGCTATGGGCGACAGCAAGTATTTCAGCTCGCTTTTCGACCTCAGCCGTTTCGCCGAACTGGGCTTGCAGGAGGGCGTTGACTATGCCAGCAAGAAGGTGACGGTGGTGGACGGAACGACAAGCGACGCCCGCTTCGGCGTGGTGCCTCTGTTCCAAGAATCGAAGTTCTACTATACGGGCGAGAATACGCGCTTCGCTGCCAACAAGGCGAATGTCATTCAGGGCAACTACCTGACGCTCACTGCTCAGGTGGATTTCCCGGCCGAGGTGAAGAGTCGCATCAGCGAGGTGGAACTGTTCTGTCCGCTGCCCGGAAAATGCACCTTTGTGGAAGGCTCCCTGATGGTGGGCAAACAGGTGGCTGGCGAGTCGCAGTTCCAATACGAGAAGCAGAGCGAGACCGACCATAGCCTGACGGTGCAGTTCGGCCAGACCTACACCGATCGGGTGAAGTTCTGCATCGTGCCTATCGAACGCGGCAACTACACCACGACGGCTTATGTGCGCTTCAACCTCGACGGGCGCACCATTACGCAGCCCATCGGCACCGCGGCCTTCACGGTGAACGATGTCACGATGTGGACCCCGGCGATCGTCTCCCTGCCCGACGTCTTCGTTAATGGCAATGCGCCCGCCTTCTCCGATGTCGAGATCTACGACGACTGGCGTCTGGTGGGATTCGCCAAGGCGTTGGCCGACGGCTATTGGCAGACCGAGTGCAGCCTGTGGGGCGCCACCAACCTTTCGGTGCATCCCTTGCAGGCCCGCATTGTCACGCCGCTTGGCATCGAGATGAAGACTGAGACGCGCTTCGTGGAATACAACGAACTAAGCATTCAGGCCAAGGATGTCGATATGCGGTTCTTCAATCCGCTTCCAGGCGTCGGACGCACCGTCGCAGTCAGATTCGACCTGGAGCACACCACCACCGACCAACCCTCATACCAGTTTGCGTCGGGAGTGGAGTTCGTCTTCACCGCCAACCTGACCAACAACTCGCCCGAGGTGGTGGACAGCTGCACGATTCGTGTCTTCACTAACAACCATGAATGGATTGAACTTCCGGCGCGCTACATCGAGAATCTGGACCGCTGGGTGGCCCACTCGAAGTTTGATACGCAGACGATGCCCATCGGTGTGCGCGTCGAGGTCGAGGCCGACGTCTCGGAGCAGGTTGACAAGCAGGACCTGCAGGACAACTACCCGAATTACTGGGACATTGTCAATGTGCGCAGTGCTGAGCCGTTCCGCTCGCCGCAGACGCGGAATACATTCGACATGGAGCCTGTCGGTGGGGACAAGATAGGCATCAGTGGCACTTATTTCCAGGATGCCGCAGCCAACATCGACCTCAGCCTCTATACGGCCGATACGCTGCTTATCCCCACTAAGACGAATGGCGACACTATCCGCATCTTCACGGCGCCCGATGGCTCGTACGTTGTCACCGGCGACAACAGTCAGGGCAGCGCCTGGGGTATCAACGTGGCTGAGCAGGCTGGCGTCCGCGCAAAGGACATTCGCAAGGTGCGCATCGACGAGGTCGTCACCGACTACCTCAAGGAGGCCATCGACAACCTGACCAGCCTGGCTCCGCTCCTCGTGACAGCAACCGACCGACAGATGATGGAGGTGAAGTTGTGGCAGCATCAGAGCACCATCGAGAAGTATGAGCAGGGCAGCAGCGGCTTCACGGCGAACGACTATGAACACGCCAAGCGCTGTGTGGCCTTCTATCAGGCGGCCATCGACAACCTGGGTGCCAGCGTTGAGTTTGCCCGCAAGGTGAACACCCTGCTGTCCTATGCCCGCTACGGCATCGAGGACACCAACGAGTGGCAGGCACTGAGCGACCGCTTCCTGCCCTGCACCGGACTGGACGACCCGCAGGCTCGCGCCATGAACTGGCAGTCGCTGCGCTATACGCGTCAGCACGGATTGGGCTACTACTATGCGGTGTCCGAGGCGGCCCATGCGGCACAGATGATTGCATGCCTCTTCGAGGGCGTCGAGAACTACGACCAGTTTGCACAGCTCAGTCCCGCGGTACTCGCGGCTATGTGCGGCGTCCTGCAGCAGACCTGCGACTACATCATGGACTTTGCTACCACCTCCTACCAGCAGAACAAGGCCGCCTCGCGCAACCACATGCGCTGGGTTAAACGCACGAAGAACAAGCTCTTGAATTGCAACTACGATATGGCCGAGAGCAACGATGCAAAGTGGGACTTCTCGCTGCCTTATCCCATCGTGGTGCCTATCATCGACCCGTCGGGCTACGTCTATGAGGCTGTGCCCGCCAATCGGCTCGAGGGAGTCACTGCCACAGCCTACTATCGCCGCACCTACGAAGACATGTATGGCGACCTGAAGCAGGAAGTGGTGAAATGGGATGCCGAGAACTACGGACAGGAGAATCCGCTGCTGACCGACGCTCAAGGAATGTATCAGTGGGATGTGCCGCAGGGCGAGTGGCAGGTGAAGTTCGAGAAGGAGGGCTATCAGACGGCCTACTCCGACTGGCTGCCTGTGCCTCCGCCTCAGCTCGACGTGAACGTTGCGCTCACCCAGCTCTCGCAGCCCGAAGTGGTGCGCGCCCGAGCCTTCGAGGCTGCCACCGAGGTGCCTGCCGGAGTGGAAATCACCTTCTCCAAGCACATGAAGCCCGAACTACTCACACCAGAGAACATTGTCCTGAAGGGTATCAAGAACGGCGATGAGACGCTGATCGAGGGTCTTGCCATGAGCTATCCCGACCTGGAGGAGGCCGACGAGACGGGCACCGCCTTTGCCCGCAAGGTCTATGCCGCCACCGATCAGCTCAGCCAGTTCGACGAGGTGTGGGTCATCGTGAACCGTCGTGTCGAGAGTTATGCCGGACTCCAGATGGCTGCTGCCTTCCAGCAGAAGCTCGACATCGAGAAGCGACTGGTGGCCGTCAGTGCCGACACGCTTGTCAATGTAGGCTACCAAGGGCATGAGGTGCTCCACATCGGCGCATTGCCCACCGAGGCTGCCGTCGGACGCCAAATACGCATCGTCAGCGCCAATCCGCAGGTGGTCACCCTCACGGCCGAGGCCAGGGTGGACACCCTCGTCACACTCGACGATAACGGACAGGCCGACGTCCTGCTCAACGGCGCACTCTTCGGCACTACAGCCCTCACCTACGACATCATCGACGAGGACATCACCGCCCAGACGATGGTCAATGTGGTGGATCCCTCGATGCTCGAACCCGTCAAGGCACCCGTCTCTTCGCGCATCAGCGGCACAGCCGTCTATCGCGGACAGACCGTCACTCTCTCTTGCGAGACCGAGGGGGCCACAATCTACTATACCACCGATGGTTCATGCCCCTGCGAGTCGGCTACCCGCATCGAGTACCGCCAACCGATTGCCATCAACGAGGCCACGACGCTGAAGGTGATGTCCGTCGGCTTCAACGGAAGCGAGAGTGAGGTGCGCGAGTATCACTACCTCATTCGTCAGTCGACCGTCGTACTCGACCTTGCTGAGGGATGGAACTGGGTGTCCCACGATGTGGCAGAA
>JAILBW010000088.1 GCA_024680695.1 Bacteroidaceae bacterium | reverse complement strand
TGATGACGCTCTCGGAGCGCGGTCCGTCCATCGTGAAGGCCGTGCGGTCCCAGTCGCAGGAGCAACCGAGTTTGCGGAGCTGCTTGAGGATGATGCCGCCGTGTTCCTCGGTCCAAGCCCAGGCGTGCTTGAGGAACTCCTCGCGTGTGAGGTCCGTCTTCTTGATGCCCTGTTCGGCCAGGCGGTTCACCACCTTGGCTTCGGTGGCTATCGAGGCGTGGTCGGTGCCGGGCACCCAGCAGGCGTTCTTGCCCTGCATGCGGGCGTGGCGCACGAGGATGTCCTGGATGGTCTCGTTCAGTACGTGGCCCATGTGGAGCACACCGGTGACGTTGGGTGGCGGAATCACCACCGTATAGGGTTCGCGCCCGTCGGGCTTACTGCTGAAGAGTTTCTTGTCCAGCCAGTACTGGTACCATTTCCCCTCCACTTCCGAGGGGTCGTATTTCGTGGCTAATTCTGACATTGTTTGTTTCGCTGTTTACTGAATTACTACTTGCATTCGGCTTCATTTTCCGAAACCGACTGCAAAGTTACGAAGAAGTGAGTGAAACGCCAAAAATTTTGCGGCTTTTCCGATGGAGAGTGGGATTGACGAAGTCAGAGTTGCAGATAAGCGGGCGAAACACCAAATTCTGTAGTCAGTTTTTCGCAGCCTGAACCCCTTCCGTTCCGGGGTCTATCGCTTTTGTTCTTGCTCGTTTGTTCTTCCCATCTTATATTTAGGAGAAGAACGAATGAACAGGAACGACTAAACAAAAACGAACGAACAGCCATCTGAAGAGTGTTAGTTCTTGCGATCGGAAACTTGATCGAACTGTGCGCAGAAATACTGCCACAGCAGGCTGCGAAGTATGCGACAGCAGGCAAGTCGGGGTGCGACAGCAAGCAACGGCTCCTGCGACAGCAAGCAAGTCGGGATGCGACGGCAAGCATCGGCTCCTGCGACAGCAAGCAAGTCGGGATGCGACAGCAAGTATCGGTTCCTGCGACAGCAAGCAAGTCGGAATGCGACAGCAAGCGGAAATGCTGGCTTCGGCAAGTGAGCCTTCGCGGCTTATTCGAGAGCGTATTCGATGGTGTTCACCACACGGATTCGCTTGATATACGGCGTGTTGGCGTCGCGATTTTCGATGGAGAACTGTCCCTGCGAGGCCGTCCGTATCCTGCCCAGCTTGCTGCGGCTGTCCTGAGCAAACTTCTCGGCGGTGGCGCGGGCGTTCTTCGTGGCCTCCTCGACCATTTGCGGCTTGATGTCGTTCAGGCCCATGAAGTCGTACTGGACGCTGTTCTCGCCATACTCTTCGCTGACGATGGCAATGCCCTGCCGCATGAGCTCGGTCTGGCGGTCCATGAGCGAGCGCACCTTATCGACATCGGCCGACGTCACGGTGATGACGCTCGTCGCCTTGTAGCGGAAGTTCATGATTTCGTTGCCGTAGTTGTCCGCCTGACGGTCGCGGATGGTGGGCGGGTTCACGCTGATCTCGTTTTCGCTGATGCCGGCAGCTTTCAGGAAGTCCACCACCTTGCGGTTCTTGGCAGCGAGCGTCTCATACATCGCCGATGGGTCGTTGCCTAATTCCTTGTAGATGAGCGGCCACGTCACCTTGTCGGCCTTCACCTCGCGCTCCGAGAGACCTTTTACCACCACTTTGCCGTCGCGTTCGGCGAACGACTTGATGCCCGATTGTAGGCAAATCCCCATGACGATCATGCCCAGGGCCAGGATGCATGCCGCCTTCGTCTGTGTGTGCATAGTAGTATCTTTTTCTAGTTGTTCAACGATGCAAAGGTACGTCTTTTTCTTCGTCCGCGCGGTGGGAAATCCCTATTTCTTTCGCTGTCTTTCCCTCCGCCGCCGCAGTTTCGCCTCAGACATACTAAAAAACATGTGGAAGGATGCCCTGCGAGTGGAAAAAAAGAGGTAATTTTGCAGCACAAAACCACGAATACAATGCATACAAAAGAAGAAAAACTGGCTGCGTTCGGACGTTTGCTCGACGTAATGGACGACCTGCGCGAGAAATGTCCTTGGGACGCAAAGCAGACGAACGAGAGCCTGCGACCCAATACCATCGAGGAGACCTACGAACTCTGCGACGCACTCCTCAAGAACGACGTGCCCAATATCCAGAAGGAGCTGGGCGATGTCCTGCTGCATGTTGTCTTCTACGCCAAGATAGGTAGCGAGAAATCGCAGTTCGACATTGCCGACGTCTGCAACAAGCTCTGCGACAAGCTCATCTTCCGGCATCCCCATGTCTATGGCGATGCGGTGGCCAAGACGGCCGGCGATGTCCTCAAGGCCTGGGAACAGATCAAGCAGAAGGAGAAGGACGGCAACAAAACGGTGCTCTCCGGCGTGCCCGATGCGCTGCCCTCGCTCATCAAGGCCTATCGGGTCCAGGACAAAGCGCGCGCCGTCGGCTTCGACTGGCAGCAGAAGGAAGACGTCTGGGAGAAAGTGCATGAGGAACTCGCAGAACTCGAGACCGAACTGCGGCGCGAGGACAATGTGGAACGGCAGACCGAGGAGTTCGGTGACTTCCTCTTCAGCCTCGTGAACGCTGCAAGGCTCTATCACCTGAATCCCGACAATGCTCTCGAGGCAACGAACCAGAAGTTTATCCGTCGCTTCAACTACGTGGAGAGTAAGGCAAAGGAGAAAGGTATCATGCTGCGCGACATGACGTTGGCCGAGATGGATGCCTATTGGAACGAAGCCAAGGCCGAAGAACAAAAAGCCCAGTAAGGCAATCGTCGCGAGCCCACGTTGGGAAATCAGCGCGAGGGAGACAATACATCAGAGCCAAGGCCGAGGAACCGTCGAACTGCACATCTCGCGGACACACAAAAAAAGGAGAGACCGTAATCACTACGCCCTCTCCGACAAAACAACAAAATATAAAAACACTACTTTTTGCGATTATCGTTCTTGAATCTGCTGAACATTCTGCGATAGAATGCATCTTCGGCATTCATCGCGTCGTAGACCTTCTTTGCCGAAATAGCCTTGCACATTCGCTTGTAATAGGTTTCCTCCACCTCGGCCATCTGTACGTTGAGGCTTTTTATGCTCATGATGGCGTTCTGGAAGTCCTTTTCTGTGGCATTGAATGAGGGCTTCTCTTTCTTTAGCTTGAATATCTGTTCCTGCAGTTGATGCTGTTTCTCCTTCATCTCGTGGAAGATGGGGAAGAACTTTCCTGCCTCCTCCGGAGTCAGCTTGGCATGTTGAATGATGTGCTGCTCCATTTTCTGTTTGAACTCGTCGGGGTTGAAGTGCTCTCTACCCTTGTGCTGTGCCATTATGCCCATGCTGCCGATAAGCAGAAGGCCCAAGACGAAAAATATCTTTCTTGCGTTCATTTCTTATTCTGCTTCGGTGAGATAGTAGTTAATGTCCATGTTATTCAGCATGGTATAGTCGAGCATGTCCTCGATATATTGGTCTTCGGCTGTGAGTGCGTCAGACGTCTGTCGAAGCTGCCACGTCAGGCCAGCGGTGAAGAGGCATCCCGTCATTACGGCGGCGACGGCCCATTTTATCATTCTGCGGCGTTGCTGGCGCCGGTGTATGCGGTTCATGATCTGGCGAGGTAAAGCCTCGAAATAGCCCTGGGGCGTACCGAAGGGATTCTCCTTGCCGCACCGTTCCATTAAGTTCCTTTCCTCGTTCATTGTCTTTTCTTGTTCGTTTCTGTACATATAGATCTGTTTTGCGTCGGAAGGTTTAATCGTTCGCATCAAAAAATGCAGTTATTTTTTTTACGGCATGGTGATACGAGGCTTTCAATGCACCCACGCTTGTCTTCATCACGATGCTCATTTCCTCGTACTTCATTTCCTGAAAGTATTTCATATTGAATACAGCACGTTGTTTGTCAGGCAATTGTCTGATGGCTTGCTGGAGTTTTATCTGCGTCTCGTTGCCGTCGAAGTAGGGATCGCTCTGCAGCATGTTGGCTATGCCGCTTTCCGACTCATCGAGGTGGATGTGCTGCTTTTTCTTTTCAACAAAGTTGAGTGATTCGTTGATGGCGATGCGGAAGAGCCATGTGCTTATCTTTGCTTCGCCGCGGAATGTGTCGAGCGCGCTCCATGCTTTGAGAAACGTGTTTTGCAGCACATCATCGGCATCCTCATGGCTTAGTACCAAGCGGCGTATCTGCCAGTAGATGGGTTCCTGGTATTCGCGGACAAGTTGCTCGAATGCTTTCTCGCGCATGTCGCTCTGCTGCAGCTGTTGTATGATTTCCTGCTCGTTCAGCATACTCTTTTAAGACAATGTCGTCGGAGAAAGGTTTAAACGTCAATGGTCAGAGGATAGGTTTCGTCCCTCGCGCGCGTACCATATTATATAATACATACGCGTAATTCATGTCGCGCACTTGTCCGACGCACGGCTATCCCTATGTAGAAATGTAGTATTATGTGTCGAGGGGAGAGGTTAGCGGATGGAAACCTTGCGTACCACCTTGCCGACCTTCAAGATATAGCATCCCTTTGGCAGATTGAGGGTGAAGGATTTGTCGGTGCTGTCGATGGTGATAGTAGCGACTTTCACTCCGGTAAGATTGAAGATTTCCATGCTCTCGCCGCTGGCACCTGTAACGTGCACCGTCGTGCCGTTTACCGTCAGCTCAATGCCCGAAAGAATGTTCTCTATCGGTTCGCTTTCGGCATCTGTAAACGCGCTTACCGGTGCGGCAAGCCACGTTAGGACGAATGATATTAGGAATAATTTCTTCATATTCTCGGTCTTTCCTAACGCAAAGTTATGCTATTTATTTTATTGCGCCAAATATTTTATTAAAAAAATGAGTGTTTGGGGCAGTTTTTGTTTCTTTTGGCGTTTTTCTTCCGTCTATTTCACGCAAATCACCATTCCTTCGCGTGCCAACACCGTGTTTTGGAAGGTTTCCTGTGTCTCGCGCAGATGCGCCTCTTCGTCCTGTATCCTTCCGCTGAAGTGCCCTATGCAAAGTTGCCCGACATGAGCATCGGCGGCTGTTCGGGCAGCCTGTCGAGAAGTGCTGTGCATGTACTCGTCGGCGCGTAGTTCAAGTTCAGCAGGATACGTCGCTTCGTGGTATAGCAGGTTCGTTTTGCGCACAAGCGCTGCCAGCTCGGGCATGTAGGCTGTGTCGGAGCAATAGGCATAGGAGCGTGTCGCCGTGGGCGGTGTGGTGAGTAGTTCGTGGGGTATGATGGTCCCATCGGGGAGTGTCCACGATGCTCCGGCCTTGATATTGTTGATCTGCGAAACGGGTATCCCGTATGCATCAATCACCTCCCGCCGGATGTGGGGCAGTCCTGCTTTCTCGCGGAACAGGTATCCGCAACAAGGCACACGATGCTTCAGCGGCAGGCTCCATACCTCCATACTGCGATCTTCGAAGACGATCTGGTGTCTTGTTGTATCGATGGGGTGGAAGTGCACCTCGTATTCCATTCCTTGGCAGTAGGTTTGTAGTGCGACGTTCAGCAGCGCCTCCACCTGCTGCGGCCCATGGACATGCAGATCGGCCGTACGTCCCAGCAGCCCCATGGTACTAATGAGGCCCGGTAAGCCAAAAACGTGATCGCCGTGGTTGTGGCTGATAAAGATGTGCCCGAGGCGCGTCATGTTGAGTCGCTGGCGTGCGAACCCGACTTGTGCACCCTCTCCACAATCGATCATGTAGAGCTTTCCGCGTATGTCCACTACCTGGCACGATGCGTTGTGGCGCAGCGAAGGTTTTGCGCTGCCGCATCCCAGAATGTGTATATTGAAGGTTTCCATGTGAGTCGTTTGTTGAAAAGGAAAGAAAATGGGTGGTCTCTGTTTGTGGAGACCACCCATTTCAGGTATGTACTTGTCTTGGCAAGTCTGGGGATTATTCGGCGTCTCCGCTCTGCATCTTTGCCTTCAGTGCAGCCAGTGCGTCGATGTCGCCAAGCGTTGTGCTTGCAGCTTGGTTCTGGATGACGGGAGCGTCTTCCTTCTGTCCGGCGGGGCGAGTGCTCTTCTTCTTCTCGGCACGTGCCTCGGCGCGCTGTACGTCTTCGTAGATGCGGCTGTGTGAGAGGAAGATGCGGTGGCTCTCCTTGTTGAACTCAATCACCTTGAACTGCAGTTTCTCGTTCAGCTGAGCCTGGCTGCCATCCTCCTTAACGAGGTGCTTGGGAGTCGCAAAGCCTTCCACGCCGTACTCGAGCTGGATGACTGCGCCCTTGTCGAGCATTTCGATGATGGTACCCTCGTGGATAGAATCCTGTGTGAAGACAGTTTCGAATACGTCCCAAGGATTCTCCTCCAGCTGCTTGTGTCCGAGGGAGAGGCGACGGTTGTTCTTGTCGATCTCCAGTACGCACACCTCGATTTCGGCGCCAATCTGCGTGAACTCGCTCGGGTGCTTGATCTTCTTGGTCCAGCTGAGGTCGCTGATGTGGATGAGGCCGTCGATGCCTTCCTCGATTTCCACGAAGATGCCGAAGTTCGTGAAGTTGCGCACCTTGGCTGTGTGCTTGCTGCCGATAGGGTATCTTTCCTCGATGTTCTCCCAGGGATCGTCCTTGAGCTGCTTGATGCCCAAAGACATCTTGCGCTCGTCGCGGTCAAGTGTCAGGATGACAGCTTCCACTTCGTCGCCCACCTTCATGAAGTCCTGTGCGCTACGCAGATGCTGGCTCCATGACATCTCGCTTACGTGGATGAGACCTTCGATGCCCGGAGCAATCTCGATGAATGCGCCGTAGTCGGCCATCACCACTACCTTGCCCTTTACGTGGTCGCCCACCTTGAGATTCTCGTCGAGAGCATCCCAGGGGTGCGGAGTGAGCTGCTTCAGACCGAGTGCGATGCGCTTGCGCTCGTTGTCGAAGTCGAGGATTACCACGTTGATCTTCTGGTCGAGTTCTACTACCTCCTTCGGGTCGCTTACACGTCCCCACGAGAGGTCGGTGATATGGATCAGTCCATCTACGCCTCCCAGGTCGATGAACACACCGTAGCTGGTGATGTTCTTCACGGTGCCTTCGAGCACCTGTCCCTTCTCGAGACGGCCGATGATTTCCTTCTTCTGCTTCTCCAGTTCGGCCTCGATGAGTGCCTTGTGGCTTACTACCACATTCTTGTATTCCTGATTGATCTTGACAATCTGGAACTCCATTGTCTTGCCGACAAAGATGTCGTAGTCGCGAATGGGCTTCACGTCAATCTGGCTGCCAGGCAGGAATGCCTCGATGCCAAATACGTCCACAATCATACCGCCCTTTGTGCGACACTTCACGAAGCCCTTCACAATCTCTTCGTTCTCCATTGCCTGGTTCACACGGTCCCATGAGCGGCTTGCGCGGGCTTTCTTGTGCGAGAGGATCAACTGCCCTTTCTTGTCCTCCTGGTTCTCGATGTACACTTCCACCGTGTCGCCTACCTTCAGGTCGGGATTGTAGCGGAATTCGCTGGCGGGAATGATGCCATCGCTCTTGAAGCCGATGTTCACCACTACTTCGCGCTTGTTCATCGCGATAACCGTACCGTCGACTACGTCGTAGTCATTGATCTTGTTCAGGGAGCCGGCATAGGCTTCCTCCTGAGCCTCGCGGCTCACTTCAGTGTTGTTGTCACCCTTGGCATAGGCTTCCCAATCGAAGTCTTCGAGCGGTGCAACGTTCTTCAAATCTGCCATACAGATAGTTTTTGTAAATTGGTTAAATAAAATGAGACTTTATGTTGAATTGAAAAATCGGGTGCAAAGATATAAAGAAAACGCGAAACGTCCAAACATTTCGCGTTTTCTTTCTCCTTTATGTATTGTATTACAATGATTTTTTGTTGTTGTCGGCTTGTTCGGCCTGTTTTCTCTTCGCGATGGATTCCTTAATTGCCTCAATTTCGAGTGGCAGGCGTTCTTTTTCGATCTGCCGAATGGTGGACCTGAGATTCCAGTCGTTTGCTCGCTCGCTGATGTAGCGTGCCGTATCTTTCTTTCCGCGACCGTTCTTGTAGCGGAGTTTCCACGTCAAGTCGGTAACGCCTTTTCCATAGGTGACGTATTGACGTATCAACGTTAATCCCTTGACGCCCTTCACCTTTTTTGTGGAACTCCACCACCAAAGGAAAAGGTCATTCTTCAATCCCTGTAGCATACTTCTCGTTCGTTTTTCCTTTTTGTGTTGAATAGTTTTTGGTCAATCAGTATGCAAAGATACATAATTATACTGATTTTTTTGTTTTGATGGTGTTAATTTGTGTTAAACTCATAATGCTCTCCTGCCTTATTTGTACCTTTGTACTGTAAAAAGTGGGACGATGTGCCTTTTTTGTGAATCTTTTGTGTACATATTTATATTAGGATATGAGAAAAATTGAATGCATCGGCGTGCTGACCAGTGGGGGCGACGCTCCGGGAATGAATGCAGCGATACGTGCTGTGACGCGTGCAGCCATTGCCAATGACATCCGTGTGATGGCTATCTATCGTGGCTATGAAGGGTTGATAAACGACGAGATCGTTGAGTTTCATACCGAAAACGTGAGTAATATCATTCAACGGGGCGGTACCATCCTAAAGACAGCCCGCAGCCGTGATTTCGAGACTCCCGAGGGGCGGCAACGAGCCTACGACAATATGGTGAAGCGTGGCATCGATGGACTTGTGGTCATCGGCGGCAATGGGTCACTGACGGGTGCGCGCATCTTCGCCGAGGAGTTCGACGTGCCCTGTATCGGGTTACCTGGCACAATTGACAACGATCTGAACGGCACCGACAGCACCATCGGCTACGATACCACATTGAACACCATCACGGAATGCGTTGACCGCATTCGCGACACAGCCACCAGCCACGAACGTATCTTTTTTGTTGAAGTGATGGGACGCGATGCTGGTTTCCTGGCGCAGAATAGTGCCATTGCCGCTGGTGCCGAGGCTGCTATCATCCCTGAGGTCGATACCGATGCCGACCAGCTGGAGCAGTTTATCAAGCGTGGCATCCGCAAGAGTAAGAACAGTAGCATCGTACTCGTGAGTGAGAGTCCCAAGTGCGGTGCCATGTACTATGCCGACCGTGTGCGTAAAGAATACCCCGAGTACGACGTGCGCGTCTCCATCCTGGGTCATCTGCAGCGTGGTGGCAGTCCCAGTGCCGGCGACCGCATCCTTGCCAGCCGTCTTGGCGTGGCAGCCATACAGGCCTTTCTCGAGGGGCAGCGCAACGTGATGATGGGCATCCGCAACGATGAAGTGGTCTATGTGCCCTTTTCGAATGCCATTAAGAGCAATAAGCCTCTCAAGGAGGATGTCCTCAAGGCGCTCGCAGTGCTGAGTCTCTGAGCAATGTGTGGCAGACGTGCCGCCACCATCTCCTGTATTCTCAACCTTTGCTGTCGGAAGAACGTGTCCTTGCCGTTAGAGTTAAGTACTCTTATCGTCCGAAGAACGCCTTTCGGTTGCCTGAGGAACATACTCTTGTTGGCGGGCAGTTCTGCAACATCGGGGACGTGCATTTCTCGACATTGTTGCTAGTTCATGCCTCAAACATATTTATCCCGTTGAAATCTTGAACTGGAATCAATAGTTCTCCATGTCGCTACACCAATACATTGAGCAGGAGATAATTCCTCGCTACGACCATTTTGACCCTGCACACCGGCGCGACCATGTATTGATGGTCATCCGCCAGAGCATGGAACTTGCTGAAGAACTTGATGTCAATAAGGACATGGTGTATGCTATCGCTGCCTATCATGATACAGGGCTCTGCGAGGGACGTGAACATCATCACGAAGTATCGGCACGCATCATTCGCGAGGACAAGCGGTTGCGCGAGTGGTTTTCGGATGCCGAAATCGACGTGATGGCCGATGCGGCTGAGGACCATCGCGCTTCGGCCGCTCATGCACCACGCACCATTTATGGGTGCATCGTGGCCGAAGCCGACCGCTTCATTGACCCGGTAACCATCATCCGTCGCACCGTCCAGTACGGCCTCGACCATTATCCTGCGTTGGATCGCGAGGAGCACTATCGCCGCATGCTGACCCATCTCCACGAAAAATATGGGCGTGGCGGCTACCTTCATCTGTGGTTTGACGATTCGCCCAACGCCGCCCGTCTCGAACAACTGCGCACGATGATGGACGACGAAATCCTCCTTCGCCGGCTGTTCGACGAATACTATGGATAGTTTCTAAGTTCTTGATTTAATTGCAAGGTTCGCCATACATACAATATGGCATGGGCGGCCCTTATTCCTCTGGATTTCCGGATTCGTTCCACGGTAGTTCTTCATCGTCATCGGGCATTTCGGCCTGATGCTTCGTGAACTCTTCCAACAAGACGCGCGCTCGCTCTAAGTCATCTTCATAAACAAGAACGTCCACGCCTGAGATGCCGTTTGCAATACCGATACTATAGAGGTTGAACTCGTTGTGCAGTGCACAGGCGATGCCGGCGCTCTCGAGTGCGCCTTTCAGCAGATGGGCCTGCCAGTAGTTGTCGCATCGCGTAAGTCGTGTGGTTTTCATTGTTTCCGAGTATGGTATGATGTTCCTTGTTGATAAACTGCTTACCGGATGTCGGTTGGTTGTCAATCCTTCTCCTGTCAGTTGTTGAGGAACGGTTCTGGAGGTATCTCGTCGTAGAATGTGCCCGTATGTCTGGGGTTCTTCGTTTTCATGTCCCAGCCAATCTGTCGCAGGTGTGTCTGCACGCTTCCTTCGGTGAGCCTGAACGGACTGTCTGCATTCCACGCAGCATTCGCGAGTGTGAAAAAGATGTTTATCAGATTGTTGCCGAAGTGATGGTGCCAAAGTGTGCCCAGGATGCCATTGATTCCCGACTTATGGGCATGGCGCCCCTGCGCGATGGTGCCATTCCAGTTGTGCCATGGGCATGTGAGCACGGGGAAGCCTAGCTGCTTGAAGTAGTCCAAAGTGGGGTAGTCCTTTTTCGCTTCGTCGTAGAACCAGTCGCAGATGATGATGTTGCGCGGGAACTGGCGGAATCCTTCTGCCGTCTCGGGCGATCCGTTGGCATAGAAGCCCTGCCATCGTTCGTCGCCTCTCTGCAGCAGCATGTCGTGCCACATCATTGTGCGTGCCCCGCGAGCTACGATGACGTCGTTCATCGCCTTGATGTGCTCCAGAAACAAGTCGGAATAAGGGCGATCCGTACATTGGGGACATGATGGCGGCATGGCCTCGTCGCCTCCGATGTGAAAATAGGGCGGGTTGCCAAACGCTTCGTGCAGTTCGGCGATAAGGCGAGTCAGAACCTTTCGTGTCTCTGGGTTCGACAGGCACCAGTTCCATCCGTTGAGCGGTTCGAAAAGCGGCTGGTATTTCGGATTGAATTCCAGCGTGGAGTGTTTTCCTGCTCCACCCCTCGAGGCCGTGGCATGTCCGAATACATTGATTTGAGGAATCAGGGTGATGCCCAGGTCATCGGCAATGCGTTTGAGACGCTTTATCTCCCGCTGGGTCATTGTGCCGTCGGGCCAACCATACCAAGGCGCAACCTTGCTTCGGAATGTCCCCCACGGTTCCACGACTGCATAGTTCAACTTGTAGTAGGCCGCCATGCGTATGAGGCGTTCCACTTCCCATACCTCTGTCTCGTGGAACCAACAGATGTGGATGCCTCGGAAGGTAAGCCCAGGCCTGTCCTTGATGGTACACTCTGGCACCATCCATCCCTCCACCTTCAGTGTCCCTCGCTGGGGGATGGCTGCTTGTCGGAGGGTATAGAGGGCATAGCGAACGCCCTGAAGTGATTTGGCCTTTATCCTTATTCCGCTTTCGTCTGCCTTCAGCTCGTATTCCTCGTCGCCCATTGCTTCGGTACTTTGTTGCAGTTCCACGACTTTTGGAGCCTCCTTGCCGTACCATTGTTTCAGATGTCTGGCGGCCCATTCCTGTGCGTTCTTGTCGGATGATGCGATGACAACATTGTTCAGCGGAACCCATTTCGTTTCAGAGATTTCGCACTGGACGGGTGTGGGGTGGATTGCCACTTTTTGTGCGTGGACTGCTAAGGTGCAACCGAGTGCGACGCAAAGCAAGACAGACAGTTTCCTCAGTTTCATGATGGCGGACGTTTGTTTATGAAGGTGCGGATTAACGGGAGATGTCCAGATAGTCGAAGAACTGCTCTGGCCAATAGTTCATGATCAGCTCTGTGGGGAATTGCACTTCGTGCACCAACTCCAATACGCGATCGTATTGGGCAATCTGGAAGGTGATGTGTGCGTCGCTGCCCAGAATGAGGGGCACATCGTGACGCTTGCACTGACGCAACAGTTCGAGGTTGTTCTCCCTTGCTTTCGTGAAGTGGCGGATTGGTGCCAGCGAGTGGTTGTTCACTTCGAGCAGAGTGTGTGCCCTCTTGGCAGCCAGTACCAGTGCCTCGAAGTCCAGTTCGGCAGTGCCGTCGGCAGGGTGGCTGATGATGTGCATCTTGGGATGCTCGATGGCGGCAATCATACCGTCAGTGTTCTGCGTGCGCGTACCTCCCTGCCAGCAGATGGAGTGAATGCCGGCGATGCGCAGGTCGAGTCGGTCGATGTAAGCCTCGTCCATGTCGAGTGTGCCCTGTGTGTCCAGGATGTTTATCTCGCTGCCCAGCAGCAGGCGAAGTCCGTCCATCCTGCGTGGGATGATGTGCATATTTTTGAAATACAATAGCGAACATGTTCCTGGAATGCTTGGGCCGTGTTCGGTGACACCCAGTACTTGCAGTCCTTTTTCGCGTGCTGCTGCAACCATTTCGAACAGCGTGTTGTATGCGTGGCCCGAGGCTATAGTATGGGTGTGCACATCGAGTAGCGGGCGTAAATCTGTCGGTTCATAATTCATAATTCTCAATGCATAAAGAGGCTACTCATGTTGTCGGAAGCCTTTCCGAGTGCAAAGGTACATAAAAATACTCGAATAGCGAACGAGACGAAACGAGAAAAGTGAGATTTGCTTGAGGTGCGCTCCATAGTTTTTGTCATCCGGCTGCGCTAACCGTCGTATCGCTGGTGCCTTTGCGTATAGATTCCCTGTGTGGCAACATTCTGTCAGGGCGACGTTTTTTTTCTCTCTCTTGTTTTCTCTCTTTCTTGCAATAGTTTTTCTCTCTGCTTGCTGTAATTTCACTCTCTGCTTGCGCAAGCGTCCGCTGACTCTTGCCGTTGCATTCTGCTCCCCTCCCTCAGTCGGACGGTGGGGCCATCTCCTTCATTTGCTACTGCAAAGATACGACATTCCCATTGCTGTTAATGAATAAAATGGTGAGAACTTTCAATAATTTTCAGGCAGTTCTGCCTTCTTTGCGAGCAGCCGGTTTTGCAAAAGTGCAAAACTGCAGTGAAAATGCTTCACTTGTTCAAGCATCTCACTCCCGACAAAGCGCATGCAGACGCTCAATGATGCTCGCGGGGAGACTAAGCCGCGGGTCGTCGCTCTGCACGTCGATGGCTGCAAGGAAGTGGGGGAGCTCCTTGGCATAGACACCACGCATGCCCGAGTTTGACTCATCGCTGTGGCTGAAGGAGTAGGTCATATTGGCCAGCCGGTCGCACAACTTGACGAAGGGAGCATAGGGCGTCTCGCGTATGCCGGCATAGTAACGTTCTCCTGCTCGTTCGCTGCGTGTGCGCCCCTTGTCGTTCGTCAGCGCATAGACGATTTCAGCTGCAAGGAATGCCTGCGTGTCGTTCAGTCCCAAGTGATGTGCTGTCTTGCGGGTATCGTTGTAGGTCTGACGAGCATCCTCGATGCTGTCGTGAAACCATGCACCGAAGAAGAGCGGCAGAATATCGCTTCCCGTCTGGCACACTTCGTGTCCGTAGTCGAAGACACCTTGCGCCACCATGTCCAGATGGTAGCTGTAGGGACGGTTGCTATCATAGAACTGATTGACGCTGGCATGGAGACGGTGCGCATATTCGCGAATGCGCTCCAGTTCGGCCCGATGGGTCGTGATATACTGATCGAAGTCTTTCTTTGTCATGCTTTTCTCATGTTTCTTTCGGCAAAGTTACATCTTTTCGTGTGGAAATGAAAATATCTCCGTATCTTTGTGGCACAAAAAGATTGAGACAATGATGAAATGGCACAGAATGTACGCCCTGCTACTACTTCTCATGATAGTCGTACGGGCGGGAGCACAGCAATTCGATGCGTATTTCGAGGATTGCACTTTACGGGTGGACTACATCTTCAGCGGTGACAACCGACACCAGCAAATCAGCGTCGATGAACTATGCTGCAGCAAGGGCTGGTTCGGTCGGCGCGTGAACCTTGGTCACCTTTTGCTTCGTGGTAACGGCCAGATTGTGATGACCGACACCTTGGGGCGCGACACGCTCTATCGACACTCGTTCAGCACACTCTTTCAGGAATGGCAGACGACGGAAGAGGCCACTCGCTTGTGGCGCTCGTTCGAGAATGTCTTTCTGCTACCCATGCCTCGGACGGCAGTGAACGTCACGGTGAGTCTGACCGACACACACAATCGGGTGACGAGCAGCTTAACGCATCGGGTGAACCCACGCGATATTCTGCTCCGTCCTGTGGGGCGCGAGGCGCAGACACGTTGGCGCTACCTCCGTCGGAGCGGCGACAGCCGAGAGAAAATAGATGTAGCCTTCGTGGCCGAGGGCTATCGCAAGGGCGAGATGCGCGTTTTCCTTCGCGATTGCAGGGAGAGCATCGAAGCGTTGCTCGCACATGAGCCCTTCCGCTCGATGGCCGACCGCTTCAACTTCATTGCCGTAATGGCGTCTTCACCAGAGAGTGGGGTAAGTATTCCGCACGCAGGAGAGTGGCGCAATACGGTGTTGGGAAGTAACTTCGATACCTTTTACAGCGACCGTTATCTGACAACGCTTCGCCTGAAGCGTCTTCATGACGTTTTGGCCGGAATTCCGTATGAGCATATCATCATACTTGCCAATACGGAAAACTATGGAGGCGGCGGCATTTACAACAGCTACCTGATGAGTGCAGCCCACAATACGCGGAGCCGGCCTGTCGTGGTGCATGAGTTTGGACACAGTTTTGCTGGATTGGCCGACGAGTACTACTACGACGACCAGTACGAGACGCAGTATCCGGCCGATACAGAGCCGTGGGAACCTAACCTGACGACGCTGGTCGATTTCGGGAGCAAGTGGGCCGACATGTTGGAGTCGGACCAGCCTGTGCCAACGCCACCGAGTGGCAGGGATCTCTATACGGAGGTGGGCGTATATGAAGGTGGGGGCTACCAGTCGAGGGGCGTCTTTCGTCCGTCGCAGGAGTGCCGTATGAAGACGAATGAGTCACCCGTCTTCTGCCCAGTCTGTGAACGCGCCATTCGGAGAATCATTGACTATTATACGGAAGAGCGTCGGAATCCATAGAATTCTGACGCTCTTCTAATTTTATATAGAGGCAATATTTGCAACCGCACCTCAAACGCGACGACGGCGGAGCAATGTGCTAACAGCACGGATGAGACCCGTTCCCATGCGCAGCCCTTGATACAGTGCTACGCTATTGCTCACGAGATTGGTTACCGACATCAGCCGATTTCCCGTCTTTGGAATGGGCTCAAAAATCTTGCGCGTAGAGTCGGTGATGCGACCCTGCGACTTTTGGATTTCCTTGCTCAGGCGCTTCTTCTCGTTCTGTAAGGCCTGCAGGATATTGGTCTCACGTATTCCCCACTCATCCATCTTAAGGTGTGTTCTAATAATTATCAAATCCAGTGGGCGTTATCTTCGCCTGCTCTTTCCTCTTTTAGGCATCCTTGTCTCCAAACCATTGAACCATCGAACCGTAGCTCGCTACGCTTCGACAGGCTTGAAGCCAAATCTACTCTAAAAAAGTCTAAGAGCGGTTCAAAGCTAATTTTTAGAACCCACCTTAAACTCCCTCCTCCTCTGGCAGTTCGTCGTTCCCTGATTCCTGTTCCTTCTCTGTGCGGTCGAAAAGTCCTACGATGAGGCGTGCTATGGGCATCACCAGCCACTGCGTACGTTGCTTATACACCAAGTAGAGAATAATCGCCAGTGCACCAGCGATGGAAAGGAAGCCCAGAGAACTGTTGCCCATCATATGGCCAAGCCATAAAGCCAAGGCAAAGGAAAGGAAAAAGAGTAGCAAGGCTCCCAGCACGAAACACACCACGGCGATGGCCACTGTAGAGAGAATCACGACGAGTTTCTCCGCAGTGTCTAAAGCCAGATAGCGCTTCTGCAGGCGCAGGTAGCGCTGCAGTTCGGTGAAGAGTGTGCGAAACTGTGAGGTATAGTCGCCTGCCATCCCTATCTTTTTTCTCTCTCTCTATGTACTTTCAGCTTTATTCCTCGGTGGTAGCCTTCAGTTCCTCGGCAATCTCGTCCACCAGACTCTCCATCTCTTTGCGGTTGAGTTTGATTCCGCGTTTACGCAGAGCCTCGGCGATCTTCTCACGCATCTCACTGCCCTTTTCGGGAGCGAATAACAAACCACAGGCTGCACCCACTACGGCACCACCCAGAAACGCTACGAAATAATTGAATGCTCTCATGTCTTCTGTCGTTTTTAGTGATTATTCACGGCAAATGTACGCCTTTTTTTCGCATCGTAGCACCTCAATGGCATTTTTATTTGCTTTTTTAACTTTTTTTTGCGGCTTGCATGCTGTCGGGAGGAAAATTCTTGCTAACTTTGCGGGCAAATAAAGAAAAGATACACAAAACCCTATAAACAAACAATTCTGATATGAAAAAGACATTAACGATGATTGCTGCAGTTCTTGCAGTGTTTGCTCTGGCATCCTGCCACAGCAAGGAAAGTGCGTACAAGAAGGCTTATGAGAAGGCGCAGGCACAGCAGACCCAGCCTACGACCACAACGCCTGTCGTTCAGCAAACGCCTACGACTACTGTAACCACTGTGACGCCCACTACTCCTACCACTGACTACAGCAATGTGAGCGTGCGTTCTGAAAACTTCTCGCTTGTCTCAGGCGCAGCCCTGAAGGCCTATAGTGTGGTAATCGGCAGCTTTGGCGTGAAAGCCAACGCCACTCGTCTCAGCGAGACTCTCGCCGCCAAGGGCTATACTCCGCGCGTACTGCAGGCATCCACAAGCAATGGAACAATGTATCGAGTTGTGGCCACCAGCTATGATTCGAAGGCTGAGGCTGCTCAGAGCCGTGCCAACCTGGAGTCGCAGTATCCTGGTGCATGGCTGTTGTATCAGAAATAAGGCAGGCGCTCCCTTACCTTTATAAATATAATATAGTAGGTGGGCAGAGTTCTGTCGATCGATTATGGGGTCCGTCGCACCGGCTTGGCTGTGACGGACCCCTTACAGATTATTGCGGGGGGACTTGCTACTGTAGATACACCTCACTTGTTGTCCTTTCTGCAGGACTATGTGCGTCGCGAGCCAGTCGAGCGTTTTGTGGTTGGGCTTCCGAAGCAAACGAATGGGCGAGACAGTGACAATCTGCCGCGAGTGCGTCGGTTTGTACGTCAGCTCGAAGCTGCAATTCCCAGTATTCCAGTCGAGATGTGGGACGAACGCTACACCAGTGTGATGGCTCATCGCACCATGCTCGAAAGCGGCATCGGCAAGATGGCACGCCGCAACAAGGCGCTTGTGGATGAAATCAGCGCCACAATCATCCTACAGGGATGGATGGAACGCGTTGAACATTGACCATTGACTATTTCGCCATCAACGCTCTCCTCTCCTCGGAGAGGGCCGGCGTGAGGCTTTGAACCCTATTCAAATGATACTACCGATTTATACTTACGGGCAACCCGTACTTCGCAAGGTGGCTGAGGACATTGACCGCGATTATCCAGACCTGCCGCAGCTCATTCAGAATATGTACGATACGCTCGACCGCAGCGAGGGTATCGGGTTGGCAGCGCCGCAGGTGGGACTCAGCATTCGCCTTGTCGTCATCAACCTCGACCTCATCAGCGAGGACTATCCTGAATATAAGGGATATGTGCATACATTCATCAATCCGCACATTGTCGAAGTGGACGACACTGAGACTGAAACGATGGAGGAAGGGTGTCTGTCACTTCCCGGAATCCACGAGAAGGTGAAGCGGCCCACACGCATTCATGTAACCTACCTCGACGAAGGCTTCCAGCCGCACGACGAGTGGGTGGGTGGCTATCTGGCTCGCGTAATGCAACATGAGTTTGACCACCTCGAGGGTCGCATCTTCACCGACCACCTCACAGGCCTTCGCAAGCAGATGGCCAACGGACGTCTTTCCTCGATTGCCCGTGGCAAGTTTTCGTGTAACTACAAGGTGAAAGTCAAGCGATAGTCATGCGCCGTCGCAGGAAGGTCATAGCCGTTTTCTCCCTTCTTCTCGCTCTGTGCTGGAGCGGAAGGAGCGTTGCCCAGATCAACACCGAGCGTGTCCTTCTGATGGGTCGGAATGCCTTGTACTACGAAGACTATGTGCTGGCCATCCAGCGTTTCAATATGGTCATAAACGCCAAGCCATGGGTGGGCGAACCCTACTTCTACCGTGGTTTGGCCAAGTTCTATCTCGAGGACTACCAAGGGGCAGAGATTGACTGCAGCAATGCCCTCGAGCGCAATCCTTATATGGCCAACTACTACATGCTTCGCGCCCTCTGCCGCATCAATCAGGACCGCTATCAGCTGGCCGAGGAAGACTATCATAAGACCCTCGAGATTAATCCCATGGAACGCAACAGCTGGCACAACCTTGTACTATGCCAGATGGAACTCAAGGAGTATGCACAAGCCGATTCGTCGCTCGACCAGATGATTCGCTACTGGCCGCGCGAGGCATCACAATACTCGCTGAAGGCCCAGGTGGCACTTGCCCGCGAGGACACCACACAGGCTTTGGACTGGCTCGACCGCGCCCTCAAACTGAACCCCTACGAAGGGCCATCCCTGAGCATGAAGGCCGTCGTGCTTGGCCAGCGTGGCTACTATCAGGAGTCTGAGGAATTGCTCGACCGTGCCATCGTCCAGATGCCGCGTTCGGTAGGACTCTACATCAATCGGGCCCTTGCACGATACAATCAGGACAACCTGCGTGGGGCAATGTCGGACTACGATACGGCCCTCGACATCGAACCCTCCAGCTATCTGGCCCACTTCAATCGAGGTTTGCTGCGCGCTCAGGTGGGCGAAGACAATCTGGGCATCGAGGACTTCAACTACGTCCTCTCGGTGGAGCCCGACAATACCATCGCACTCTACAACCGCGCCCTGCTCCTCGACAATGTGGGCGACCACAACGGGGCCATCCGCGACATCAGCGCCGTAATCAAGGACTATCCGGATTTCTGGGAAGGCTATCGCAAGCGGGCCGAGATACGCCGCAAGGTAGGCGATTCGTATGGTGCCGAACGCGACGAGTTCAAGTTGATGCAAGCCCGTCTGGCTGTATCGACTGGTACCTACAAGTCCAGTGGAAAGACGCGCAAGAAGAGCGAACACAACATTGAGGAATATGACAAACTGGTCGAAGAAGACCGGCAGGAGAACGAAAACGAATATGCCAGCGAGTATCGCGGCCGAGTGCAGAACCATCAGACGGATCTGCGCGTCGAACCCCTCTACATCCTCACATATTATCGTCGCGAGTCAGACGTCAAGACCTATGTGGCCTACAGCTGTCAGCTCGAGGAACTCAATGCCCGTCACATCCTTCCAGGCCATTTGTGGCTCACTCCCAACGAAGGCAGCATGTCGGAACAAAACGTTCAGCAGCATTTCGACTGGATAACCGAATGTTCCGAACTCCTCGAAAAGACGCCCGGCAATGCCGACCTCCTGCTGCGTCGGGCACTCGACTACTACCATGTTCGCGACTTCGAAAACAGCATTGCCGACCTCAACGCGCTTCTCAACCTCGACGAAGGTAACGTCTTGGCACTGATGTTGCGCGCGCAAAGTCGCTACGCGCAACTCGAAGTGTCGCGCACCACTGCTTCGGCCAGCGACCTCCGGCTGGGCTACCTCATGGTGTTGCAGGACTACACTCACGCCGCCGAGCTCTATCCCGATGTCGCCTACATCCACTACAACAAGGGCAATCTGCATGTCCAGCTGGGAGATTATGTCAGTGCCATACAGGCCTATACCGAGGCGCTCCGTCTCGACTCCCATTTTCCCGATGCATACTTTAGCCGTGGTGTCGCTTACTTGCTGTCCGGACAGACCGCAGAGGCACTCAACGACCTCAGCCAGGCTGGCGAGTATGGCCTCTATTCCGCCTACAGCCTTATCAAGAAGTACTCACAGATGAAGGGGAAAGGGAATAACACCTCCTCCGAACCCTCTCAAGGAGGGGAGACAAGTCCCTCCTCTGAACCATCCCCATAGGGGAGGAAAGTCGTCTTGCAGCCGATAATGTACATCGATGAGGCTTACCTTTTACGCTGTATCTGAGTTCGTTCCATCCTCTTTCGTGCGTATAGTCAAAAGGCTCGGCAAGTAGTCGAGTTTGCATTTTGCATTTTGCAAATGGATAATTTTGCAAGGGGAGTGATGCCATATATACATATTATATTAATCAATGATTTATTAATTAATCAATGATTGATTAATGATTACAGGGAAATAGGGAAGCCCACCCCATATTTTTTCCGTTTGCAAAATGCAAAATGCAAAATCCGCGGGAAGTGAATTACGCGTAATCGCATGCTATTCAGCGCTTTCTGCATAATTCGATGTGGGGCAGTACAGCGAAGGACGGTGGCAGGATGGGCTGTTTTGCCTGTTTCCGACGGCCAAAAGTGCCTTTCGGGGAGGCCAAAAATGCGTCAAAAAGTGGAAAACACCGCATTTCTGCCCCGAAAACAGGACCTCACCCCCATCCCCTCCACGAGTATAGGGCGTCGCGAAACGCGACTCCCTGAACACAATACGGCCTAAAGTCCCGACGGGACGACAGACCACAGGCAAAACCTCACCCTCATCCCCTCTCTATTGTCTGCTTGCGGAAAATCCGTGACATTTGCAAACGTTGAATAAACTTGCTGCGCCTTATCGGAAAGTAACGGCCCGTTGCGACTTCGGATGCGGGCTGTCGTAAGTCCCTTTGCGACGTCACGCAAAGGGGATCGCGGGCCGTCGCGCGGCTGCCTGCAGAAGGCAGCACGGAATGTGTCCTCGAGAGAGATTTGAGAGCGATAAATAAATGTCTAACAATTAATATGTTGCGACTATTGTTGAGCGTAGTGCCGCTATTCGGAATACGAAGCCCGGCATGAGGAATACCTACATCGCGATTACCAAGGTGTGCCTCATTTTGTGGTGTGACGAATCTATGACAATAATGCAGCTGACCGAGCACATTGCGCAGCATGGTAAAGCCTCTCCCTCGCCCCCCCCCTCGCATAGAGAGGAGAGGTCTGGCAGCGGCGTCTGACTATCGGGCCGTTGGGGAGCAGGGATGATTCCCGATGTGTGTCGGCAGCAGGAGCAATGCCCTGTCTGTGGTCTGACATCCCCCTTGTGGGTTTAACTTGCAAAAACTCACTAACTCAAAAACCCTTTTTTTGCATTTAGGACTATAATTTCCTTCTGGCGGATTTTTTCTTTGAAAAAAATTGTATGATTGAAAAATCTTTTCGTAACTTTGTGGTTGAAAAAGGTTATGAACGGTGTATAGAAATTTGAAACAAATTAAAATAGACAAGATGAAATGTAATGTAATGAAACTGCTGTCAAGTGATGCAATGCTTCGCGCGTTACTACTTTTTATCGTGTGCGCGGTCTCTCTCTCTGTGCCCCTCGAAGCCGAGGCCTGCACATCTTTTATTGTATCCGGCAAGGCCACCAAGGATGGCCGTCCGATGATTTTCAAGAATCGCGACACAAGCGGCGTGAACAACGTGGTGGTCGTCGTGCAGGGCGAGCTGTTTCGCTATTTGGGTATTACGGGCTATACCGACAAGAAGCCGCGTAATATCTGGGCTGGACACAACGAGGTGGGCTTTGCCATCATGAACACGGCAGCCTACAACATGAATGGCTGCAAGGGTGACGACTCCGACCACGACGGTTGGCTGATGCGTCGCGCACTCGAGGTGTGCCGCTCGCTCTCCGACTTCGAACACCTGCTCGACACGCTGCCCAAGCCGCTAAACGTGAACTCAAACTACGGCGTAATCGACGCTGCGGGCGGCTGTGCATACTACGAGACCGGCGACAGCGGTTTTGTGAAGTTCGACGCCAACGATCCGCGTGAGGCACCTGACGGATATCTGGTGCGCACGAATCACGGCATGACGGGCTGTCGCGAGATAGACAGCGGCGTGGAGCGCTTCATGGCCATCACCGACTTCATGGCCGAGGCACATCGCGAAGGGCATATCGACTGCGAGTATCTGATTGCCCATACGCCGCGCTACCTTACGCATGGACTTACGAAGCAGAACCTCTTGGAAAACATGCCAAAGGACGAGAACGATGTGCGCATGATTCACTTTACCGACTACATACCACGCTTCATTAGTTCCTCGGCCATCCTGATACAAGGTGTGGCGCCGGGTGAGGCTCCCTCGCATACCGTGAGCTGGACGAACATCGGTTGGCCCTGTGCCTCGGTAGCCATCCCGCTGATGCTGGAGGCCGATGTGCCGCTGCCCACCATCGTACAGCGCGACGAGAGTGACAAGGCTTGGCTCTGCTCGAAGTCTATTGCGCAGAAGCTGAAGGTGTTCAACCAACGACGCGGCAACGTACGCGACTATATCGACCAGAGCAAGTTGGTGAATGCTGCCGGAACGGGTGTCGTACAGCGCATCATGCCGCTCGAGGCTGAGGTCTTCAAGCATGCAAGGAAGGCACTCGACAAGGTGCGAAAGGACAAGGACGGCGCAAAGGCCCTGCGCGAATACTACCAGTGGGTGGATGATTTCGTAAAAGGCAGTTTCCTTGGGGAGTAAATAAAAGCCAGGTTTTTATTTTATTGACCATTGAACAGCCTCACCCCCAGTCCATCCCCCCGTAAGGAGGGGAGCACTGGCGGAGAACACGCTAATCTCTAATCGCTAACCACTAACCGTTTTTCGTTGACCATTCTTGGACAAGCCAAGTGACAGAGCTGAGCGGACCTTTTTCGCTAACCCTTGAACTCTTGAATATTTTGAACTCTTGAACTCTTGAATATTTGAACCCTTGAACTCTTGAGCATTTGAACTCTTGAACATTTGAACATTTGTCCTCTTGAACAATAACCATTCCAATAAAAATGAAAACATTGTTTTACACGAAGAGAATCTCTCTCACACTGTGTCTTGCAGCCATAGTCTTCGGTGACGTACAAGCACAAGACAATTCCAAAGGCTATTACAAAGATATTTTTGTGGACGGAGGAATCAACCTGACCTCTCGCGACGACCTCCCTGCAGCACAGAAGCTGGAACTGCTCTCCGAGTCCTTCCTGTGCTCTTCCCACAAAGGCAAGGACACGACGGCCTACAACACCATGGATACCCTCTTTCAGCGCACGATTTTCGGTGGCTACATCTATGACGAGAACGGTGTCCTGCTCTATCCCGACGGTGGCCCCCGCTTCCGCATGATTTTCATGAACGGTGGCTCTGCAAACTCCCATGGACGTTCGCTTGGCTCGGCGGCGCGCAATGCCATTCGTGATTTTGTCCGTGCCGGAGGTAGCTACGTGGGTTCCTGCGCTGGTATGTTCGTCGGCAGCAAGGGTGTAAAGGGCGACAGCCTTGCCAAGTACACGGCAAACTATTTGGGAGTATGGCCAGGCTACACCGTCAGCACTGGTGTCATCAAGAACCGCATGGACCTGGTGATCGAGAAGAAGGCTGGCATCCTGAAATACTGTGATTTTGGCGGTGACCATCGTGTTGATAGCGTCTATCACAACGGCGGCGGATTCGCCGTGACGGATGTGGATTGGCCGGAAGGCACGGAGATACTGGCCCGCTACGACATCAAGGGCCGTACCGACCTGAAGCCTTCGCGCGACATTCAGATGCAGCCGGCTATCTGGGCTTGGAAGCAGAACGAGAGCACCGGGCGCGTCATCCTTTGCGGCTCGCATCCCGAGTTTGTAAAGGAGGGAGAACGGCGCGATCTGGAGCAGTCTCTCTTCCAGTACGCTATGGAGGGCAATGGAACGCCAGCCCTGAAAGGTGAACTGCTGAGCGGACAGACGCGCCAGATGTACTGCACTACGGCCGACCGTACTCCTGCGTTCACTCGCATCGGCGACCGCCAGTACCATCATTTCGCCATTCAGGTGCCGAAGGACGCAGGAAGCATGACTATCCGACTGAAGCCGAAGGAGGGATGGACCAATTATGACCTCTACCTGTTTGCCAACTACGACGACTTTGCCTATCAGGATAATGCAGAATACAAGAACGTCGAGTCTGGCGCCGAGAAGACAATCACTTTCGAGAATCCTCGCAAGGGCAAACTCTACATCTCCGTCTTCTGTAACACGACGGTAGATACGGTTCAGACCCCTTGGGGCACCCAATACTGCGGTCGTCTGGATGTCCTGAACGGTGTGCCATACAACATCACTGCCATTGTGAAGTAAGCCTTTGCGATTTCTTTGACCATTGACCATTCCACCCTCAACGCTTCCCGCTCCTCGGAGCAACACGGGAAAATGTTTGAGCTCGCTAACCGCTAATTGCTAACCATTGACCATTTCGCCCTCAGTGCTCCTCTCTCCCCGGAGTGGGGTCGGGGGGTGAGGCTCTGAAACCCTATTACTTAGATGAAAAGGCACATTTTATCCTTACTATCCCTGTTTCTTGCAGCAGAGGCATTGCTTGCTGCACCAGTTTCCCGTTCCGATGCGCGACGCTCCGCTCAGAGTTTCCTTGCCGATCGTGGCATTCTGATGCAGCAACGGGAGCCGTACCATGCTCCGCGGAGGGGAAAGGCGGAATCGGCCGACGACGCATATTACTATGTATTCAATGTGGGCGACCAACAAGGCTTCGTAATCGTCTCAGGCGACGACCGCACCGAGCAGATCCTGGGCTATTGCGACCACGGCGATTTCAATGCCGACAGCATCCCCGACCACATGCGTTCGTGGCTCCAGACCTACGCCAACGACATCCAGTGGCTCGAGGATCACAATGTGACGCAGACGCAGGAGGATGTACAGGCAAGGAAAGCGCAACGCCGTTCGCGAAAGGTGTATCACAGCATCCCCGCCCTCCTGAAGACCAGATGGAACCAGAGCTGGCCTTACAACAAGAACTGCCCTGTTTATGTAAACGAGGATGGAACCGAGGGACGGCCGCCTGCAGGTTGTGTAGCCGTGGCGATGGCGCAGTTGTTGAACTACTACCGCTATCCTTCGAGAACCACTGCTGTGCTGGACAATATCTCGAAGACCTATACGATCAAGACGCAGGGGAGCACCACTTCCCGCACCATCAGTACTGGGAACATCCCAGCCGGCACCTTCATCGACTGGGACCACATGAAGAATTCCTATGGCAGCTACACCGACGAAGAACTCGAGGCCGTGGCCAACTTGATGCTCTATTGCGGATTAGGCGTGCGGATGAGCTGGAGCAAGGGCGGATCTGGTGCCGTATTCAGCAAGATTGCTTCCAGCATGCGCAGTCAGTTTGGCTATGAGAGTTCCGTCTTCGTAGCCTCTCGCGGCAACTACACCATCGACGGCTGGTTCGACCTCGTCTATGACGAGCTGGCAGCCGGCCATCCAGTGGGTTTCGCTGGCAATGCCGGAGGCAGTTCGGGCCATGCCTTTGTCCTCGACGGCTTCGACGGCGAAGGCCTCTTCCATGTCAATTGGGGCTGGGGAGGAATGAGCGACGGCTGGTATGTTCTTTCCATCCTAAAACCCGGCGACCAGACGGGCGACGGCGACTCGAGCACCACGGGCGGCTACAGTATGTCGCAGGGGGCGCTGATTGGCGTCCGCGTACCGGGCACTCTGGAGCGCAAGACGGATACAGCCCTCTCAGTGAGCAACATCACTTGCTCAGGTTCTTACATCAATGCATCGTACAAGAACGAGACAGGATTCACTGGCAGCTTCGATGTCGGCATCGTGATCTATAACGAGGAGACCAACACCTGCGAACTCATTCCGCGGGCCACGCAGAGACTGTCCAGCATGAAGGACGACGAGTCGCGCTCCGTGAACATCAATCTTTCAGGGCGCGTCACGCAGGGCGTCTATAAGGTGTCGCCGGCCAGCAAACAGACCACGGCCGACGAGTGGCATCCGCAGTACGACTTCAAGAACCGTTACATCCTGATGACTGTCAGCGCCGCACGCATTCCGACGTTCCAGATCAAGGAACCCGTAGTCAGCCTCGAGATAGACACCATCATGTTCCCCACCGGTTGCGTCGTGGGCAATCAGCAGGAAGTGCGCGTAAAGATTCACAATACGGGCGACGAGTTCTATGGCAAGATCGAGTTGTATGGCGGATACGGCAGCGAGAAAAACTCGCTTGGCAGCAAGGCTGCTGTGAACATCCGTGGCGGTGAGACCATCACCATGTCCTACTATTTCACACCCTCGAAGGTGGGCACCATGACCCTCTACCTTTGCTCCTCGGGTGGCGGAACCACCTATGCAAAGAAAGATGTAGAGATAATCTCCGAGGCATCGGCAGCCCATCTCTCGGTGACGAACATTACGTTCGACAACGCCCTCAACGGCACCATCTACACCAACCGTCTGCAAGGCTCTTTCCAGGTGAAGAATCTTGGCAATCACGACTTTAGCGGAAAAGTTAAGGTGCAGCGGTGGATACAGAAGAGTGCAGGCTCATCGACCTACGTCTCCTCGTCGAGCAACACCTTCGAGCTCTCTGTGGCAGCAGGTCGGACCACCACGGTGCCCTATTGTGTCACAGGCCTCAGCTATGGGTTGAAGTATTCGCTCGTCTTCTACTACGTCGGACAGAGCGGCACACTCGACAACGGAGCGCTCTTCAAGAACATTTTCCTCATGCAGCCTGGCACTATCTACTGGAATGAGAACGGCACCATGACCCCGCTTGGCGCATCCGCTACGATATCGACGCCCACTGCGGCTTGTGCCTTGTATTGCAGCAACATAAGGGTCACCTCGATTCGCCCCAACCGCAACCCCAATACGCTCTATGTCGTCAGCGGCAGTTCTTCGCGTCCCTTGTGGATGGACGACAGTAACCTTGTCTTCGACGGTGAGGCTTCGAAGATCCATATCGAGGACGGCAAGGCCTTCTATGTGCCCGTCACCTTCACGGCCGAGGAGGCTACGTTCAGCCACACCTTCCCCGATGCCACCAACGGCACGGGTTGGGAGACCTTCATGATGCCTTTCAGCGCCGACCGCATTACGGTGGACGATGTAGAATACCGCCTGAACGACGAGGCTACGCCCTTCTGCATCTACGAGTTCAGCCGTCTCTCCAACGACTATATGCCGTCCTTCTCTCCCGCCGCGCAGTTGAGGGCAAATACTCCCTACATCATTGCGGCCTCCGAGGCAATGGCCGGCAAGACGGTCGTCTTCCATGGGCAGAATGTGGTGTTCGAGCCGATGGGCAATGCAGGCTATGTACTCAGTTCTGAGACGTATAACCAGTATGGCATTACGTGCCAGACCACGCTGAAGAATGTCTATGTACTCGACGAGACGGGCACCGCTTTCACGCTTGTCTCCAGCAAGCGCCTCACGCCTCTTCAGACGTACTTCACCACGAAACTCAGCGACGACCAGCGCCCCGCCAGCATTCCTCTGCCGCAGGTGCCCGAGTACATCGCCACTGGCCTCATCGCTCCGCCGATGCGACTGCCCGAGCCAGGCATCCTCCACGATCTGCAAGGCCGTCGCCTGCCTGCCAGCGCCACGCTGAACAGCCGCCTCGCTCCCGGCCTCTACATTATCGACGGGAAGAAGGTGCTACAGAGGTAATGCTTTAATAATTAGTGCTCATTCATCCAATCTCGAGTCCGGACATTTGCTTGCGCAAGTAGCTGCTTCTGCTTGCGCAAGCATTGTCTGTTACTTGCTTTAGTTTTTGCCTTTACATCCTGTGTGTAATCGTTTTACACGCTGGATGTAATTCGTTCGCCATTCCGCAGGAGGCACTTCTGCCTGCAGAGCCGCGATGAGGAGTAATAGGGGAATAAGTCTGTTAATCGCCATTGCGGCTCCATGATTTATCGCTTTTCAAATCCTATGGGGCATCAATCGCTCGCTTCTTTTTTCTTTTGCAGCCTCAAGGGGGAACAGTGAAAAATGAAGGTCGCAGTCGCATCGAACGGTGAAAAATGAGGGGAAAAGTGAAAAAAATGGCAGCTTTGCGCATGCGGGTGCAAACTTTTTTGTAATTTTGCACCCTTGAATCAAGGAGGCTTCGGCCCGTAATTTAATATTGTACAAGATGGTAAAGATAACTTTTCCCGATGGCTCCGTGCGTGAGTACGAGAGCGGAGTAACTGGCTATGCGATAGCACAGAGTATTTCACCGCGTCTGGCCCAGGACGTCGTTGCCTGCGGCGTGAATGGCGAAACTACGGAGCTTAACCGCCCCATCACCGAGGACGCCTCCATTCAGCTCTATAAGTTCGAGGACGAAGAAGGCAAGCATGCCTTCTGGCACACCAGTGCCCACCTGCTTGCCGAGGCTCTGCAGGAGCTCTATCCCGGCATCCAGTTCGGCTTCGGTCCGGCCATCGAGAACGGCTTCTTCTACGATGTCCTGCTGCCCGATGGCAAGCAGATCGGCGAAGGCGACTTCAAGACCATCGAGGACAAGATGATCGAGCTCGCCCGCAAGGACGAGGCCGTAGTGCGCAAGGAGGTGGGCAAGGTCGACTGTCTCGCTCAGTTCCGCGCCGCTGGCCAGACCTACAAGTGTGAGCACATCGAACAGGACCTCGAGGACGGCAGCATCTCCACCTATACGCAAGGCAACTTCACCGACCTCTGCAAGGGTCCGCATATCGTCAGCACTGGCATCATCAAGGCTGTCAAGCTGCTGAGCATCGCCGGTGCTTTCTGGCGCGGCGACGCTACGAAGGACCAGATGCAGCGCCTATATGGCATCTCGTTCCCCAAGAAGAAGATGCTCGACGAGTACCTGCTCATGCTCGAGGAGGCCAAGAAGCGCGACCACCGCAGGATTGGCAAGGAGATGGAACTCTTCATGTTCAGCGAGCGCGTCGGCAAGGGTCTCCCCATCTGGTTGCCCAAAGGCACCGACCTCCGTCTGCGCCTGCAGGAGATGCTTCGCAAGATTCAGAAGCAGTACGGCTATCAGGAAGTGATCACCCCCAACATCGGCGGCAAGAACCTCTATCAGACCTCCGGCCACTGGGACCACTACGGCAAGGACAGCTTCCAGCCGATCCAGACGCCAGAGGAGGGCGAGGAATACCTGCTCAAGCCCATGAACTGCCCGCACCACTGCGAGATATTTGCCAACCGCCCCCGCTCCTACAAGGAACTGCCCTTCCGCTGCGCCGAGTTCGGCACCGTCTATCGCTACGAGATGAGTGGCGAGCTGCACGGCCTCACCCGCGTACGTTGCTTCACTCAGGACGATGCCCACATCTTCTGCCGTCCCGATCAGGTGAAGAGAGAGTTCATCAACGTCATGGACATCATCCAGCGCGTCTTCACCACCTTCAACTTCAGCGAGGAGAACGTCGAGGTGCAGATATCGCTGCGTGACCCCAACAACAAGACGAAGTACATCGGGTCCGACGAGGATTGGGCCAGCGCCGAGCAGGCTATCATCGACGCCTGCGCCGAGAAGGGCATGAAGGCACGTCAGGTGCAGGGCGAAGCAGCCTTCTATGGACCGAAGCTCGACTTCATGGTCAAGGATGCCATCGGCCGTCGCTGGCAGCTGGGCACCATTCAGGTGGACTATCAGCTCCCGCAGCGCTTCGAACTCGAGTACATCGGCGAGGACAACCAGCGCCACCGTCCCGTGATGATTCATCGTGCACCCTTCGGTTCGATGGAGCGCTTCGTGGCCGTACTCATTGAGCACACTGCCGGACACTTCCCCCTGTGGCTCACACCCGAGCAGGTGGTCATCCTGCCCATCTCCGAGAAGTTCAACGACTATGCACAGAAAGTATGTCGCTACCTCAACGATAACGGAGTGCGAACCACCATCGACGAGCGCAACGAGAAGATAGGCCGCAAGGTGCGCGACAACGAACTGAAGCGCATCCCCTATATGCTGGTGGTCGGTGAGCAGGAAATGGCCGAAGGACTCGTTTCCATGCGTCAGCGCGGCGGCGGTGAGCAGAAGACCATGAAGATGGAAGAGTTTGCCCAGCGCATCAACGACGAAGTGGCCGAAATGCTTCGCGCTACGAACTAATTCGCTTGCGCAGAACACATTCAACCTCCCTCAGTCCCCCTCCTTTGGAGAGAGTGTGGGAGGTTGAAATATTTTGAAAAAGCCTCTCCTCCGCCCCCTCAGCCTCTCCTTCGCCCCCACTCCGAGAGAGGGGAGCATTGGTGGCTAACCATTGGGAATCAGCCCTGAAAGGGCAACGGACCGCTGGGAATGGTCGGAGCCTGACGCCCCTTCTTTAACCTTTAACCTTTATCCCCTCCCTTGCGCATACTGAAACTTGTCATTTTTATCCTTTTCCCCCTTTGTGCATCGGCGCAAGAAGTGGGATTCACGGCCGATCGTCCTGGAGCGACCACGGGCACCGATGTGCTGCCCCGAGGTCGAGTGCAGTGGGAGTCGGGTGTGGCATGGGAACGCTCCAAACTCGATGGGGCGACGGCCACCACCTGGACGCTGAATACGTCGCTCTTTCGATGGGGCTTCTCCGACTTTGCCGAGCTGCGGCTGCAGGCCGACTATCTCAGTGGTCGCTGTGGCGGCATTCATACCAGCGGGTTCTCCGACGTAGCTCTCGGCACAAAGGCAAGACTCTTTGATGGGTGGAAATCAGTGCCCGCCATTTCTCTCCTAGCCAATGTGCTGCTGCCGGGCGGCAGCGATGCTGACTATCTGCCACAGCACTTCGGCGGACAGATGGGGCTTCTCTTTCAGAACCAGTTCGCCTCATGGTGCTCGTTAGGCTACGAGGCCGACCTTGTCTGGAGCGACAGCCGACGTCCCACCGTCTTCTTCGGCCTCTGTCTCAGTTTTTCTCTCTCCGACCGCCTCTCCCTCGTCGTCGAGCAGTACAATACAAACACCTCCGACAATACCGAATGCTGGTCCGAACTTTCCCTGGCTTATCAGCTCACACCCCCCCTCCAGCTTGACCTCGGCACCGACCTCAGCCTTAACCACTTTGGCGACTATCGCAACGCGATGATAGGTGTGGCCTGGCAGATAACGAAATAAAGTTGGCTCCTGAAAATGGCTTTTGCAGGCGGAATTATCTATTTATATGACAAAAAGATGAAGAATCCTTTGTACTTTCGCTGAAAAATACTAACTTTGCAGCCGCTTAATAAAAATGAATGAAGAAAGACAACTTTAAGCAACAGTATCGAGTAAACGAACAGATCCGTGTCCGTGAGGTACGCATTGTCGGCGACGGCATCGAACCGGCCGTAGTGCCCACCTACAAGGCGCTTCAGATAGCCGAGCAGAAGGGAGTCGATCTTGTGGAGATCTCCCCCAACGCCCAGCCCCCTGTGTGCCGGCTCATCGACTACAGCAAGTTCATCTACCAGCAGAAGAAGCATCAGAAGGAGATGAAGGCCAAGCAGGTGAAGGTCGAGGTGAAGGAGATTCGCTTCGGACCGCAGACGGACGACCACGACTACAACTTCAAGCTCAAGCATGCCCGCGGCTTCCTTTCCGACGGAGACAAGGTGAAGGCCTACGTCTTCTTCAAGGGTCGCAGCATCCTCTTCAAGGAACAGGGCGAGGTGCTCCTCCTGCGTTTTGCTCAGGACCTCGAGGACTACGGCAAGGTGGAGCAGATGCCGCAGCTCGAAGGCAAGCGAATGATTATGTTCATCGGTCCCAAGAAGCAGACGGGAGCAAAGAAGATTGCCGAATCCGACACCGAATCCGTCGACCAGCAGCCCCGCGAGCGCAAGGCACCCCAGCAGAAGGCGCGTAAGGAATACACCGGCCCGAAGGTCGAGGGCGAGGACTTCGATGACTGAACAAGAACAAGAAAGAGATCGTGCGTAACGCCGGGTATATGCGTTGCCACATCGTTTAATAATAACCAATAAAAAAAAACAATTATGCCAAAAGTGAAGACAAACTCCGGAGCTAAGAAGAGATTCGTACTGACCGGAACCGGCAAGGTAAAGCGTCATCACGCCTACCACAGCCACATCCTGACAAAGAAAACCAAGAAGCAGAAGAGAAATCTCGACCACAGCGACTTGGTGGTGAGCGAGAACATGAAGCAGGTACGCGACCTTCTCACACTTCGTTAACCCATCCTCTACGTCAGGGAGAAGTTCTTAACTTTAGTTATTAACCGAATGCTTAGCACATAAAGACCGCTTGGCGGCGCTAACATTCAAAACAAGAAAAAATTATGCCAAGATCAGTAAATCATGTAGCTTCAAGAGCTAAGAGAAAGAAGATTCTGAGCCTCACCAGAGGTTACTTCGGAGCACGCAAGAATGTGTGGACCGTTGCCAAGAACACATGGGAAAAGGGCCTCACCTATGCCTTCCGTGACCGTCGTACAAAGAAGCGCAACTTCCGCGCACTGTGGATTCAGCGTATCAACGCTGCCGCACGTCTCGAGGGACTCAGCTATTCCCAGCTGATGGGTCTCCTGCACAAGGCCGGAATCGAAATCAACCGCAAGGTACTTGCCGACCTCGCAATGAACCACCCCGAAGCATTCAAGGCCATCGTGGGCAAGGTGAAGTAAGAGAGTCGCAGAACATTTGGTTTACGAAAGCAAGCGTGCCGTTCCTCCAACATTGGAGAGGACGGCACGCATTGTTTTTATAAAGAACCGCACTGACGAAGATGTGATGAAACTCCGATTAACAGGATTTGAGGGCTCGTAACCTTTGTAATCCACCCGCTCAGGGCTTTGGGCCAACTGAGGATGGCACGCCATTGGAATACGAAGCTGGTCTCAGTTTCATACTTATATTTGATGAGTTTCCCATTCGGGTCAGTGCGGTATGGTTTGCTCATCTTCCTAACGCAAAGTTATGGAGAATTCTTCGTACTTGCAAGCATTTCTCCACTTTTTCTTCCTTTGCACTTGTCTTTTTCTCCGATTTGCCTTAATTTTGTATGCCGATAGCACAAATAATACTGTACATGAACCTTTATTTCACCCTGGAATACGTCACACGCTGGGAAGAGCAGCTTCGTGTCGAACTTTCCATTCTCCGTCGCGGAATTCTTGAGCCGCAGCGGCGCATTGTGGCACTCACCACCTCCGACGGCCGACGTTGGGAGGGCACGGAGCATGTCTCGGAACCCGATGTCGAGAGCTTCTCCTACGTCTATGCCGTCTGCGAGGGCGATACGGTGACTCGGCGCGAGTGGAACATCGTGCCACGCCGTTTCACCGGAGCCGACAAGTCGTTCTACCTCCACGACTACTGGCGCGATATTCCGCCCAACGCTCATCTCTACAGCAGTGCCTATGCACACATCTCGAGGCAGCCCGACACCGCGCCCCATCCGATGCTCTATTTCGAGCGCACACTCGTCTTCCGTGTCCAGGCACCGCAGCTCTGCGAGGGCGAGGTGTTGGCCCTTGTGGGCAATCAGCCGCCACTGGGTGCTTGGCATCCCGAGCGGGCACTTCGCATGTCGCCCGCAGGGCTGCACGAATGGACGCTTACCCTCACGCTCGAAGGCCTTTCGCTGCCTATAGAATATAAATATGTTCGCGTATGCGCGCGCACGGGAGAGCTTCTGGAGTGGGAGAGTGGTATGAACCGCATCGCCTCCCTGTCGTCCGACGTGCGTGGCGTAGCAGTCTTCTTCGATTCCGAGGTCCGCCTGCAGTCCTCCCTGTGGCGTCGGGCCGGAGTGGTCGTCCCCTTGTTCTCGCTGCGCAGCGAGGGCAGTCAGGGAGTGGGCGACTTCGGCGACCTGCAGCGCATGGTCGATTGGGCAAGTGCGGCCGACATGCATGTCGTGCAGCTCCTGCCCATCAACGACACCACGCAGACCCACACTTGGCATGACAGCTATCCCTACCGTTGCCTCAGCGTCTTTGCACTCCATCCCCTGTATATCGACCTGCGTCAGCTGCCTCCGATTCATGACGAAGCCTTCATGGCTTCCCATGCGGCGGCCTGTCGTGCAGCGAATGCTGCTGCCGAGTGCGACTACGAGACGAGCCTTGCCCTGAAACTCGACTACCTCCATCGCCTCTATGCCCAAGAGGGGAAGGATGTGATGCACGCCTCGTCGTTCATGCGCTTCTATGACGAGAATCAGGAGTGGTTGCTTCCCTACGCCGTCTTCTGCACCCTGCGCGACCGTTATGGCACAGCCGATTACCACACTTGGCCGCAGTATGCTGAGTACGACGAGGGAGCCGTGAATCTGCTGGCGCGCCACGCTGGGGACGAGGTGGGCTTCCACGTCTTTGTCCAGTATCTGCTCGATGGCCAGCTCTCCGCAGTCGTCCGACATGCCCGACAGCAGGGCGTGGTGCTCAAGGGCGACATTCCCATCGGTGTCAGCCCACATAGCGTCGAGGCATGGATGCAACCGCAATACTTCCATCTGGAACTCTGTGCCGGTGCGCCCCCCGACGATTTCAGTGCCGCGGGTCAGAACTGGGGCTTCCCTACGTACAACTGGGAGAATATGGCTGCCGACGGCTATCGTTGGTGGATACGCCGCCTGCAGCGCATGGCTTGCTACTTCGACGCCTACCGCATCGACCATGTGCTGGGCTTCTTCCGCATCTGGGCCGTCTCTCGTGCCGAGGCCGATGCCTGCAGGGGGCAGTTCGATCCCGCTTTGCCCATGACTCGCGAGGAAATCATGTCCTACGGCCTGCCCTTCTGCGACGACTATGTCGATCGCCTCTTTGTGCCCGACTATCGGTATCCGGACCGCTACCATCCACTCATCGACGCTCACCCCGAGACCATTCTCTCCGGCTACGCACTCGATGCCTTCCGCCGTCTCCACGAACAGTTCTTCTACCATCGGCACAATGATTTCTGGTACGGCCAGGCGATGAAGCGTCTGCCCGCACTGGTCGGCGCCACCCGCATGCTGGTCTGCGCCGAAGACTTGGGGATGGTGCCTGCCTGTGTGCACCCCACGATGACGCAACTGCGCATTCTTTCGCTTGAGATTCAGACAATGCCCAAGGCATTGGGCCTTCGCTTTGCCCGACTTGAGGACAATCCCTACATGAGTGTCAGCACCCCCTTCACCCACGACATGCCCACGCTCCGCCAGTGGTGGGCCGAAAATGCCGAGCGACGCCAGCACTACTATGCCGAGGTGCTCCACCACGACGGTCAGGCCTCCGACGAACTCACTGGCTCGCTTGCCGAGGAAATCCTGTGTGCCCATCTCCAGTCGCCCTCGATGCTCTGCCTCGTCAGCCTTCAGGACTGGCTTGCCATCGACGAGTCGCTGCGCCGGCCGAATGCCGACGAGGAGCGCATCAACGTGCCTGCCGACCCCGATCACTACTGGTGCTACCGCATGCACCTGACCCTCGAGGCCCTTGCTGCCGACGCTCCCTACACCCAGCACCTACGTTCGCTCGTCAGCCAGGCGGGGCGATAGTCTCCCAGTCCCCCTTTAGGGGGAGGATTGAACGGGAAAAGAAGGTGCGACAGAGATACAAACCATGCGGGCGGCAAGACCTTTGTCCTGCCGCCCGCACTTCGTGTTTCGGGAATCTTATGTGGGCCAATCACCGCCTGTAGGTGGGGTGGGGGCTTACCACTCCTCGTCCCAGATGTTGCGACGCTCCTTTGTGAGGGCATCGAAATTGGTGTTGACTTTTTCGTTTGTGGTCTGCACCACCGGATC
>JAILBW010000081.1 GCA_024680695.1 Bacteroidaceae bacterium | reverse complement strand
CATCCTGGTATCCGATTTCAGAATGGTGGAGCGGGCATAGATATCAAGGTATTTCCTCATTTCCTCGTAACGACCGAGGGCATGTGCGCTCTTGATGGCATTGATACAGAGAACCTCACCCACGTTTTGTCTCCCCATACGGACGGCTTCCCTATATAGGCTGTCCGTAGCAGCGATGCACTTCTCGTGTTCCTCTTTCTCGTATAGGTAGTAGCACAAACTGTTGCTTATGGCAAGTGCAGAGATTGTATCGCCTATTCTCCATGCCAGATTCTTAGCAATTATAAATTCTTCATTCTGCAAATCAGGGAGTCTCAGTTGCAAATACAATCCAGCCATCTGCGAATGGACGCGCATGAGGGTGGAGAGGTCGCAGTCGGCGCGGGCGGTGTCGGCCAAGGAGACGGCCTTCTGGTATTCCTCCAAGGCGCGGGGCGCACTCTTCATGTCGCGGTAGGCACAGCCCAGGACGTAGTGGGCCAGCATCCGGCGGTTCGCCGAGCCGCGGCGGTCGTAGTAGCGGACCACCCGTCGCATCACGGAATCGGTGGTAAACGGCACAGCGGCCTTGTTCATCGCCTTGCCGCGAAGCAGCTCGAGGTACATGCGGTCGGCGCGCCGCATGGGCAGCGAGTCCATACGGGCAAGCAGGACGAGGGCGGAGTCGTAGTTTGCATCGGTGAGGCTATCCACTTCCGCCAGCCGCCGTTGCATCTCGCCATGGGAGCACGCCCCGAAGAGGGCGGTGGAGAGGACGAGAAAGAGTAGTTCGCGCAGTTTCATAAGGCCTCGGCCTCGATGAGGATGCCCTGATTGGAACGCAGGTCGATGGAATACGTGCCGTCGGCTCCCACATTCACCTTCACGGGGCCTTCCCCGCCACAGGCTGAGATACGCCAGCCATCGGCACGGAAGGTGAGCGTGTGGTTCGTGGGATGTGCGTCGTAGGGGTCGTCGGCTGCACAGACGAAGATTGCCTGGTTGCCGTTGCCCGTGCGCGAGAGCATCGTTCCCACCACCAACGGGCTGTGGTCGCTGCAGCGCAGGCCCTCGAATACACCGTTCGAGAAGTCGCTAAGAGTCTTTTGTCCCACTCCCTCGAGCCATTTGGTGCCTTGGAACGAGACAAAATCGGTGCGCGTGCGGCGATACTTCATATAACTGGGGCCGAGACGATGCAGCTCGGCATTCACGCGGCGCAGCTTGTCGTATTGTTGGGTCTTCTCGCCTTTCGCGTCGAGCACTTGATTGTGCCACCAACCGGCGGTGTAGCAGGCCCAGGTGATGGTTTCCGCACCGAACGCCATTGCCGTGTAGGCTTGGAAGCGCAGCTCGTTCTCGGTAATCCACTTGTCTTCCTTGTTTGAGTTCACCTGCAGCACAATCCACATGCTGCGGCCTGTCCCTGTGCAGGCGTCGGTTACGACACGTAGGTTCTCGTAGGCCAGCGGCACATTGATGGAATAGAGGTAGAAGTCGTAGCAGAGATAGTCGGCAGGCACGTTGCGACAGTACTCGGCAATGTGTTCCCGATAGGTGGGAGTGCCCAACTGGTTGACGGTCTGCTCGGCGGTGTTCTGCGAGACGGAGGCGTAGTTCGGGTAAAGGTTCAGGTAGGGAAACTGATTCGGGAAGAGGGAATCGACACGCTGGTACACTTTTCCGTAATGGGGGAAGTCGAGGGCCGAGGGCTCGTCGCCGATATCGATGCCCCAGATGGCGGGATGGTCGGTGAATGTCTTTGCCCTTTCATCGTAGGTGGCGAGGGGGTTCGTCTTCTGCATCGTGCCGGCATTCTTGCCGTCGCCGCCCCACCATCCAGGCACTACGCCCGAGACGATGGCTCCCACATGGTGCTTCTGGAAGCGGTCGAGCAGTTCCTTGTCATTGGGGATGCAGATGAGGAAGTCGATGCCGCACTCGGCTACCTCGCGGACATGGGCGTCGGACCAAGCGTACTTTTGCAGATGGTAGGCACCGATATTCAGTCGCGAGCGGTCCATCCGCGTGTTGTTCCCGGCAGCATTGACCGATGGTCGAACCTGCTTTCGCTCGGCAGAGTTTAATCGAGATTGACTCTGCTCTTGCTTGTCCGCAGCATTATGTGCCGATACGCTTTGTGTTCCCAGCCATGCGACTGCGCATGCGAGCAGGGAGAGGGAGATGAGTTTGTTCATAGCGTGTTGTTGCTCTTTCTTGTTAGAGAATCCTTTCGTTTACTTCAGTAATGCAAAAGTAACACATCCCCTCGACTTGACCAAAAGAAAACGGTAATATTTCTTGTACTTGCGTGAAATCGTCAGGTTCTGACATTGAGCCAACGCCGATACTGTGGATGGAAATACCTGGTCGCCTGGAATCGCTTCGAATCGAATATAAAAGCTTAATGCCGTGTCTTTGGCTTCTTGTGAAACTGATAGCCGACACGAAGTAGCATGTAGGAAGGTAGTGTTCGATACCATGTCTCGCTTTGTCCCATAGCATTCAGGGTGTGTCGCACCGAGTTAGTCTGACGGAGAATATCGTGAGCATCCAGTTTTAACGTGAACTGATTCGTGCGTCCCAGGGAACGGGATAAGGTTGCATCCCATAGCAGAATCCCGTCGTTCATGTTCTTGTCCCGATAGCCCCAACGATGACACATCCTCATGTCGCTCTCTATTCTCAGTTTCCACGGGAGGGGGCAGACTGCGGATACTCCGTAGCAGGCGTCTGCGACATTGAACGTGTGAAAATTTTCTTGCCGGCTACTTCCATTTCGCCATTTAAAGTTCCCATGAAGCACGAACGTAGCTTTCCTCATCTGACACTGCGCTTTCAGTGAATAGTCGGCATACAGATTGCGGACGCAACTTCGTCTCGACTGCGTGGCAATCTCTGAAACGAGATCCACGTTATGGGCGTAAGTCACATCGGCACTGCTTTCTATCATTGCACTCTGCCACGAGAACCACTGAGTGAGGGTGGTACCGGCGGATGAAGTCCAGTTTCCCTGCACGTTCATTGGCCGGAAGATGCTCACCCCTGTGGCTTTGTCGTAGGACTTGCTCATTGCGATGGCATTCTGGATGATGGAGGATGAGGCGCGTGATGAAATGTTCCGTCGCTTGGAAGTATTTCGCCTTGCATGCTGAAAGGAGAATGACCATACACTTTCGTCTTTCAGTGCAGCATTTCCCGTGGAGATGTTCAGCGGGTCTGTGTCATCGCGGACAACGAGAAGATAGTTCAGTGGCATGGGTTGTATCTTCCGCGAGGCGATGACCAAGAACTCCTGCTTCTCATATCTGGCTTGCCATGACAGACGGGGATGGAAGTAGATGGAACTTCTCGTGTGCGTTTGCTGTTGTAGGGACCTTCTGTCGGTTATCCTGCGTGTGTCGTGGGAGAGCGGGAGATGCAAGGTCAGACAGCCGTGACGGAGTTTCATATCTGTGCTCAGTTCTATGCCATGTTGATCCGTGCGCGTTCTCGTATTGAAACTGTTCCGCCAGTCCACCATTGCCTGCAGAGAGTCGCTGGATGAAGACAGCATGTTCGTCTCACACTCCGACTCGCTGTATGCCGATTGGTGATTTTGTCGATAGAACGTACGGTCTCTCCATGAGTAATTGTGAGAGAATTTATAGGTGGTGTGTATAAGATATTTCCTTTTCCTGAGAGTAAGAGTAGGCAGGTCAAGCATGACATCCACATTGGTTTCTCTCTCTGGTGAGCATTCATAACTTTTTTGAAAGACATCCTTCTCTGCCGCATCATCGTTTTTGGAGGGATATCGGATGTCAAGTGAGGAATGTAGTTGCTTGTGCTTTGTCTCAGAATGCCATTCTGTTATGACGGT
>JAILBW010000041.1 GCA_024680695.1 Bacteroidaceae bacterium | reverse complement strand
TTCCGACTTCCGCGACGGCCTGCTCTCTGTCGGTCGGGTGCGCCGTCCGTGGCTCTTCCTGCTCTATTCGGTGGGCATCTGGGTTTCCTACTATCTGCATTTCTACCTTGCCTTCTACTGCTTCGACTTCACCGCCCATGTCGGTGCACTGGCCGCTTGGGTTGCCTTCGTGGTCGGATGCTTTGCCGTGCTGGTGCCTACTCCGAACGGTGCCGGTCCGTGGCACTTTGCCGTGAAGACGGTGCTTGTACTCTATGGCGTAGGTGAAACTGATGCTGCCCTGTTTGTCCTCATCGTCCACACCCTTCAGACACTCCTCATCGTTCTGCTCGGCTTCGAATCCCTCGTTGCCCTTGCCTTCACGAAAAAACGTAAACCCCTTGAACATTTGACCCCTAAAACATCATAATTATGACAATCAAAAAATTAGACCCACAGATCGTGTGGAAGAACTTCTACCTGCTCACGCAAGTACCTCGCCCCAGTGGCCATCTTGAGAAGATCCAGCAGTTCCTGCTCGCCTGGGCAAAGGAGCATGGCATCGAAGCCTTTAAGGACAATGCCGAGAACATCGTGATGCGCAAGCCAGCTACACCGGGAATGGAGAATCGCCAGACGGCCGTCCTGCAGGCCCACATGGATATGGTGCCCCAGAAGGTGGACGAGAGCTCGCATAATTTCGAGACCGACCCCATCGAGACCTACATCGACGGGGAATGGGTGAAGGCTCGCGGCACTACTCTCGGCTCCGACGACGGCATGGGCGTAGCTGCCATCATGGCCGTAATGGAGAGCACCGACCTGCAGCACGGTCCGCTCGAGGCACTTATCACTGCCGACGAGGAAACCTGCATGTATGGAGTGAACCATCTCGCAGCCGACACCCTGAAGGGAGACATTCTCCTCAATATCGACAACGAGACGATGGGCGAGTTTGTCATCGGCAGCGCAGGTGGTGTGAACATCACCGCCACCCTGAAGTATCAGGAGGAGCAGCCCGAGGCAGGCGATGTGACCGTCAAGGTCAGCCTGAAGAACCTGCGCGGCGGACACAGCGGACTGGAGATCAACGAGGGACGAGCCAATGCCAACAAGCTGATGGCCCGTTTCGTGCGTCAGGCCATCATCGACGACAGCGCCCGTCTCGCTTCATGGACAGGCGGCAATATGCGCAACGCTATTCCGCGTACAGCGCAGGTGGTGCTCTCCCTGCCGCAGGAGAATCTTGACGACCTCAAGGAGCTGGCCGCCTACTGTCAGCAGACGTTTGCAGCAGAGTTCCGAAGCGTCGAAGAGGGCATCCAGCTCACCGTCGAGACGATCGGCGTACCTGACGGCTTGGTGCCCGAAGAGATTCAGGACAACCTCGTCGATGCCCTCATGGCCTGCCACGATGGCGTACTGCGCAACATTCCCAGCATCCCCTCGGTGGTCGAGACGAGCAGCAACCTGGGCATCGTCAATATCGGTCAGGGCGAGGCCCGCATACTCATTCTGGCCCGCAGCTCCAACGAAACGATGATGGAATACATACAGGAGATGCAGGAGAGCTGCTTCTCGATGGCTGGCATGAAGGTGGAGTACGGCGGGCAGTATGGTGCATGGCAGCCCAACTTCGACAGCCCCATCACCGCCACGATGGTAAAGGTCTATAAGGACATCTTCGGCGAGGATGCAGTGGTGCAGGTGTGCCATGCAGGCCTCGAGTGCAGCATTATCGGTGGCGTCTATCCGAAGATGGACCTCGTCAGCTTCGGTCCCACGCTTCGTTCGCCCCACACCCCCGACGAGCGCTGCCTCATTCCCTCGGTGGCCAAGTTCTGGACCTTCCTCAAGGCTCTCCTGAAAGAGATTCCGGTGAAAGCCAATTCGTAAGCGACATTCTTCGCTGACCCAGAAAACGACAAAGTCAAGGCAAAGGTTCTCCTCCCTTGGCTTTGTTGCTTTATATCAGGGAGTTCGACGGCTCTGAGCCTGAGTCTTGCCCACTCTCTGTCTGGAGGAAAAAAGGAAAGTCGCAGAAACAATGAGATGGGGCAGTTCATGCTTGCGCAAGCAACTCTTCCTGCGACAGCAAGCAACTCTTCCTGCGACAGCAAGCAACTCGTCCTGCGACAGCAAGCATCCCGTCCTGCGACAGCAAGCATCTCGTCCTGCGACAGCAAGTATCTCGTCCTGCGACAGCAAGTATCGTCCAATGCTTGCGCAAGCGGGCGACAACCTTTTTAAGAACAATTAACGCAGGAAAGTGTGCCGGTTACGCAGCTTTTGTGTAGCTTTGCAATCGATAACGTAAAAAAATACAGCTATGCGCAGATTTCTGATAGCCATTCTTTCCGTGTGCTTTTCCTTAGTTGCCCCAGCAGCCTCCGGGCCTGCAGGCCGGCTGGCCACGTTGCTGGAGCAGATGGCAAAGCGTGAGGAGGTGACCCCCGACAGCTTCTTCACCGACGTACAGCTCTTGCGGCAGGAGATTGCTGCACAGCAGGATTCGACGGCCCGCGCCATCTATCGTGCCGCTCTGGCTCATCTGCTGTCAGTGAACGCCTGGCGTGCCCAAGCCCGCAGTCGTGAGACGGAAAGCCATCCCGACAGCATTCAGGAATGGTCGCAGGAGGAGTATCGGCAACACTGCCGCACCCTCTATGCCCAAGCGCTACAGAACTTCGAACTGCTCTTCGCCGCCCGGACGCGAGACTGGCTCCCACTTGTGAAGCAGGGGCGCGACGAAGCCGTCTTCGGCAGCAGCATGCTTTCCGTGGTGTGGAATGCAGCAAAGAACGACCGCTCTGCATCCTGGCATCAGACCGACAGCCTGTTCCACTATGCGAAGCTGGCCGACTTCTATAATCATCACGGCTTGCGGGAGGCCTCCCTGCGTATCCTGCTCGACTCAATTTCCAACAACGATACGCTGGAAATACGCCAAGCCTACTTTGAAAGGCTGCGCCGCGAATATGAGGACATCCCCGCCTGTGCGCTGGTCTATTACCAGATGGCTCAGACGGAAATGCACTCCGCCGCCAAGGACGACAGCACCGCCTTCCGCGCCGAAGCCCTGCTGGAGGAGGCGCTGCGTCGCTATCCCAATGCACCCAACCGAGAGGCAATTCAGATTACGCTCATGGAACTGCGGGAACCCGGGCTCACACTGCCGATGGCAGAGTCCTACTATCCAGACGATTCCATCATGCTCTGTCCCCAAGTGCGCAACATGACGGAAGGTTCATGGTCCATCTATCGCCTGCCCGAGAACTTCAAGCCCGAAGACTGGGAAGATGTGCAACAGGTGAAGCGGCAAGGGAGGCTGGTAGAGTCGAAACGTCACGCCTTCGCTCCCCATCCGTCGGTGGAGATTTGGACCGACAGCATCCCTTGGAAGGCACCTGACAAGTGTGGACGATATGCCATTGTGCTGGACGGCAAGCCGGGAATGGCGGTGGAGGATAAGGAGGCCATTGTGGAATATTTCCGCGTCACACGACTCAGTTTCTTCACGATGCAGCTCTCCGACGACCAGCTTCGCTTGGTGGCTGTCGACAGCAAGAGTGGCGAACCGCAGAAGGATGTCACGGTGGACTTCTACAGAGACGACGTTGCTTCCCACAAGACCGAGACCACCACGCTGCTCTATCGTCGCACAACGGGCAAGAACGGACGAGTAGAGATTGCCCTGCCAAACGAAAGAATCTCCGTGCAACTGTCCCGCGGCGATGACAATGCTTTGCCAAAGAGCAATATCTACCCCAGGAATCTGCACCATGCAAACGAGCGGGACAGCGTCTTCCATCTGCGAATCTTCACCGACCGCAGCATCTACCGCCCGGGGCAGACCATCTATGTGTCGGCACTGGCCTACAAACAGAAGGACTGGGATGCGCGGACCGTGGAAGGGAGACCCTACACCCTTACATTCTCCGATACGAACAACCAGACACTCGTCACTCACGAACTCAAGTCCGATGCCTTCGGCATGCTTGCCGACTCGCTGCAGATTCCCTCGACGGGCCTGCCCGGATCGTACAGGATACGTCTGGGTAGCCAGAACCATTGGGTGCAAGTGGAGGAATACAAGCGGCCTACGTTCTACGTCAACCTCTCCTCCAATCCCTCCTCCGCAGGAGGTGGGGCAGATACGCTCTCCTTCTCGGGCAAAGCACTGACTTACAGCGGTGCACCGGTGGCCAATGCGCGCGTTACCGGCTCGTTCCATTTCTTTCGCAGCCGCTGGTGCTGGCCTCCGACTATAAACGATTCCGACGACAGCGGCCACATCGACACCCTGTGGACCGACAGCGAGGGACGCTTCGAGGTGCGAGTGCCTGTGATGGGCACAATGGAACAACTACGCAGCGGACGTCAGGTCCGCCTGAACGTCGATGTACTTAGTCCCCAAGGCGAGACACAGCAGGGTTCGGCTTCATCCAGCATCTGCAGCACCCCCCTCCGCCTTGTCGGCGATGTTCCCGACGAGCAGGAAAAGGAGCACCTCGGCCCATGGCTGATGCAGCTTGTCGATGCCGCCGAACAGCCTGTGGAGGGCAACGTCGAATGCATCCTGCAGCGGAAAGGCGACGATACCCAACATCGCTTCCAATTGCCTGCCGGCAAGCAGACGGTGCCGCAGGAACTGGCCACGCTGCCCTCTGGCATATATACGGTGAAGGCCACAGCCGTAGTCGGTGGCGACACAGCCGTTTGGGAGGGTGAGGATGAGGTCACGCTGTTCTCGATGTATGACAGCCATCTGGTAGAGGAAAAAGCCCTGGACCTATACTGTCCCCGCGATTCGTTCGACATCGGCCGTCCTGCCGAGGTACGCATTGGGACCTCACTGCCAGAGACCTGGATTCATGCGCTGCTCATATCGGATGCCGGCATCACGACGGACACTGTGGTGCATGTCTCGGACACCGCCTTCGTGTGGAAGATTCCCTATCGGTCCGAATACAATCAGGGCGCTATGCTGTTCATTGCCAACTATTCCGACGGACGCCCCTACAGACTATCCAAGCGACTCTACCTTTGCCAGCCCGACATGAAGCTGCGCCCCCATTGGGAAACGTTCCGCGACCGCCTGCGTCCGGGAGAGCACGAAGAGTGGCGTCTCTCGTTGCACCGTCCCGACGGCTCGCCAGCCCAGGCCAATGTGCTGCTCAGCCTCTACGATAAGTCGCTCGATGCCATTTTGCCCCACTCCCTTCGGATGAACGTTTATCGCCCCCATCGCATACCTTCTATTCAAACAGGCGGCTACTATCGTGGCATTATCGACATCACGCTCCCCATCTACGGCCGACGTTGGAAGGTACGCCACCTCGAGCTCAGCCTCTTCGATGGCAAGTACTTCCCCATGTTGGACACAGTGCAAAGGGAATATGCAGGCGGCGCGATGAGAGTGTATAAAACAGCGTCTCGCTCCGCACCGATGGCTGCGCAGAAGTTCGATTATGCCAATGTGAAGGAACTCTCCTTTGAATCAGTCGATGAGGCGTTGAACGGACAGATTGCCGGACTTGACATTGCTGCTAAAGAATTCAGCGGTCCAGTCATGCGACTGCGAGGCGTCGGTATTGAAGAAACTGAGGAAGATGCGGCAGAGAGCCCGATGGATGAGTCCCTGCTGCGCACGAACCTCGGCGAAGTGGCCTTCTTCATGCCGCAGCTGCGCACGAATGCCGAAGGCGAGGTCACCATTGCGTTCACTCTGCCCGACGGACTTACCTCGTGGCACCTGACGGGTTTTGCCCACACCAAGGACCTGATGACCGGCTCCATCGACGAGACCATCGTGGCACAGAAGGAATTGATGGCCGAGCTGCAGCTGCCTCGCTTCCTGCGCGACGGAGACGAAGCCTCGCTCACAGCCAGCATCCGCAACATCAGTGATACCCTACAGGCGGGTCAGGCCACTTGGCAGATACTCGATGCCGAGACCGAGAAAGTGGTCGCAAGCGGACGCACCACATTCTCCCTGAAGGCACACTCCGATACCACCTACCACTTTCCCTACCACGCTTCGTCGCGCCACCCGATGCTCACTGTGCGCTGGATGGCTCAGACGGCCGATGGGTCGGACGGCGAGCAACGCCCCCTGCCGGTGCTCTCGGCCATGCAGAGCGTGACGGAGACGAAGGCCTTCAGCCTCTCCGGTGCGAAGGACTGGCAAATCGACCTGCGCAAGCTTTTCCAAGGCGACAATGCAAAGGCCACGAACCGACGGCTGACGGTGGAGTACACCGCCCGTCCCATCTGGCTGGCTGTGCAGTCGCTGCCCTCGCTCATGATGCCCACCTACAAGGATGTACTCTCGCTGGCCACCACCTACTATGCCGGCTCGCTGGCCGCACATATCGCCCGCTCAGTGCCCGGAATGGAGAAGGCCATCGAGGAGTGGAAGGCCGAGGGACTGATGGAGAGTAAGCTCTCCCGCAACCAGGAACTCTCCGATATCCTCCTGCACGAAACGCCGTGGGTCGTAGAGGCACAGCGCGAGAAGGAACGCTTTGCCCGACTCGCCACCCTCTTCGAGACGGAGGCACAGACCGACCGCCGCATGACCATCCTGGCTTCGATGCGTGCCCTGCAGCAGCCCGACGGCTCGTTTGCCTGGTATTCCGGTATGCGCGGCAGTTCGTATCTCACCTGCTCCGTCGCCTACCTGCTGACGCGCCTCCGCATAATGACTGCCGGCGACGAACCCGACGCAGCCACGCAGACTGCCAACCAGATGTTCGACCGTGCCCTCGCATTCCTTGAGAAGGATGTGGCCCGAGAAGTGGCTGAGGCACGGAAAATGAAGCACCCCGCCGTCTCGATGCTCGGCATGCAGTACCTCTACCTGGCGCTCCGCACACTTCACAATCCGAAGGGCGAAGCTGCGAACGACATGAAGTTCATGCTCGACATCCTGAAGAAGGATGCCGGCGAGATGCAGGGAGAGCAGCGTGCATTGGCTGCCATCGACCTCTACCTGTCGGGCGAGAAAAAGCTGGCACAAAGCCTCATGGAACGTTTCCACACGCTGCTCAGCCACCCCGACGGCACCTATCTGGCCTATCCCGGCGGCTCCTTCACCAGTATCGACCGCAAGATACAGCGCCATGTCCAGGTGATGGAAGCGCTGGCCACTGTGGAGCCCGAGGATACCCTCACCCTTCAGGGCATGCAGGAATGGCTCCTGCAGCAGAAGCGCACTCAGGAATGGGAGCAGCCCATACAGACGGCTGATGCCGTCTATGCCCTGATAAATGGTCAGGACACCTCCCTCTACTTCTCCGGTGGGGCACAGGGCTCGGCACCTCGCGACCGTCTCCGTATTCAGGACGGACGCAAGAGCATCGAACTGGAGAGTCCTGCCACTTCGATGGGTTATCTGCGCGAACGTCTCGACGAGGTGAAGAATCCGCGTTCGCTCACCGTCGAGAAACATTCACCCGCCCTCAGCTGGGGAGCCGTCTATGCCCAGTACGAGATTCCCGCCGCGCTTGTCGAGGCCCAAAGCGAGGGGCTCAGGATTGAGCGAAGCCTCAGCCTTTCCTCCGGTCCCTCCTCAATGGGGCAGGGAGAGGGAAAGGTGGGCGACCGCATCCATGTCCGCTATGTGGTTACGGCCGACCGCGACTACGAATATGTGCGCCTCAATGCGCCCCGGCCTGCATCGGCCGAACCGGACGCACAAATCTCGGGCTATCGCTGGCAGGGCGGCATCGGCTACTACCGCGCGCTGCACGACTCGGGCAGCGAGTACTTCTTCGACCGTCTCCCGCGCGGCACTTATGTCATCGAGGAGGACTGGCTGCTCACCCATAGCGGCTTGTTCCAACTTGCTCCAGCCTCGCTCGGCTGCCTCTACGCGCCCGAGTTTCAGGCACATACTGCTGGCGACCAGATGCACGTAAAATGACTGACACGCTATGAGAATCGAATCCCGACAAACACATTGCCTGTGGGCACTGTTGCTTTGCATGTTTTTCCAACCCGTTTGCGGCCGTAAGAAGGCTGAGGCTCCCAGGGACACCTTCCCCGACGGGACAGCCATTCCTGCATGGTTCAAGGATACGACTCGGGTGGACATCTCCCAGTTGGGGAGACAATATTGCCTGACGGACTTTGGAATCAGGCGAGAGAGTGGCGGCCTCTGTACCGAGGCGCTGCAGGCTCTCATCGATCGGGCGGCAAACGAGGGCGGCGGCACCATCGTGATACCCCCAGGCGTCTTCTGCAGCGGGGCCCTGTTCTTCAGGCAGGGCACTCATCTCCACCTGCAGCGTGGCGCCCTGTTGAAAGGCAGTACGAATATTATCGACTATCCCTTAATGCAGACCCGCATAGAGGGGCAGACTTGCATGTATTTCCCTGCGCTGGTAAACGCTGACAGCATAAACGGCTTCACCATCTCGGGCGAGGGCACCATCGACGGTAGCGGAGAGCCCTTTTGGAAAGCATTCTGGATGCGCCGAAAGTGGAATCCCAGCTGTACAAACAAGGATGAACAGCGTCCGCGCCTGCTCTACATCTCCAACTGCCGCAATGTGCGCATCGAGGGCGTCACCCTCCAGAACTCGCCATTCTGGACCAGTCATTACTATCGCTCGGAAAACGTGAAGATAATGGGCGTCAGGATTTCCAGTCCCAGAGGGGCACCATCGACCGATGCCATAGACATCGATGCCTGCCGCAACGTTTGGATAACCGGATGCGACATCTCTGTCGACGACGATGCAGTGGCTCTGAAAGGGGGAAAGGGCCCCTGGGCCGACGACCCTGCGAAGATGCCGGAGAACGGGGCAAACGAGAATGTACTTGTCGAGGACAGCCACTTCGGCTTCTGCCACAGCTGTCTGACCTGCGGCAGCGAGTCGATTCACAACCGCAACATATTGATGCGTCGCATACGGGTGGGGGGAGCTGCCACACTGCTTTGGCTGAAGATGCGGACCGACACTCCTCAGCTGTACGAATACATCACGGTGGAAGACATTCAGGGCAATGCCGGCAACTTCCTGCTGGCGCGTCCGTGGTCGCAATTTGCCAATCTGGAAGGCCGCACCACTCCGCCCATGTCCTACGCCGACCACATCACCATGCGGAACATCACCCTCCGCTGCAACACATTCTTCAATGTGGGTAAGCAGGACGACCAGTATCGGCTGAGCCACTTCACCTTCGAGAATCTCGACCTTGAAGCCAAGAACCCCGACTTCAATCCCGACTATATCGACGGGGTGAGCCTCGAGAAGGTCAGAGTCAACGGCACGCCAATCCCCTCCGTGCGAAGGTAGCATTCTTTCGCTCGGTGCTTGCGACGCTTGGCTTGTTCAAGAACGCCCCTGCTACCACCACACAATGGGGAAACAGCGCCGAAGGTGCGACAGAGGAATACATTGTACAAAATTCTATTTGCAGCCTTTGCAAATAGAATTTTGTACAATGTATTGCCGTCCGGAAGAAACGCGCCAAAAGTGCGACAGACCACAGTCAGGGGTGCAACTCCTGCCTATGGCCTGCCGTCCTTTCGGGATTTTGAACTCTTGCGCTCTTGAACCCTTGCGCTCGACTCTGCCGCTTCGCCTTTAGTGCGAAGAACCTTTGAACCCTTTCCCCCTTTCTTACTTCTTCACGAACTCTACGCGGCGGTTCTTGGCTCGGCCTTCGTCGGTGGCATTGTCAGCAATGGGCTGCTTCGAGCCCTTGCCGGCAGCGGAGAGCCGGTCGGCACTGATGCCGTTAGCCACAAGGGCGGCCACGATGGCCTCGGCACGCTGCTGGGAGAGCTTGTCGTTCAGGGCGTCGGTGCCGGTGTTGTCGCAGTGGCCCTGTACCTCGAACTTGATGGTGGCATCGTCGGTCATAATCTTCGTGATGCGGTTAATCTCGCCGGTGCTCTCGGGCTTGATGGTGGCCTTGCCGGTGTCGAAGGTGATGGCGTAGGTGATGATCTTGCCCTGGCTCTGCAGGCGGTCGGCCAGAGGCACGGCGCCCTTGGCGATGCGGATGTTACGCCAGAAGTACATGCGCTGGTAGTCGAAGGCGCCCTTGAAGACGAGGAAGGTGGGCACGGCGGCGTTGGGGATGTTGGCTACGCGCTGGTTGTCGAAATATACCTTGTAGGCGCGCTTGTTGAAGGAGATGGCTACATGGTGCCAGGCGTTGCGCTGGATGCCCTTGATCTCGTACTGGCCGTCGCGCCGATCGTCGCCGTTGGGTACTTTCCACTTGTAGACGAACCCGGCATTCTCGGCATTGCTGGCGGCATCCATGTAGAGGGCGAGCGAGGCGTCGCCGTCGAGGTCCTGTATCTGATCCTGGTAGCCCAGGAAGATTTCGTAGCCGTTCAGGCCGATGCCGTCGCCGTTGTTGTATTGCTTGACATAGGTGTCCTCGTTCCAGATGTAGATGTCGAACTCGACGGTGCACTCGTCGGTGAGGTACACCTTGTTGTCGGCAAAGAGGGGAGTGATGCGTGCGTCCTGCGTGTTGATGGCTGGCTGGCCGTCGAATTCGACCACCTCGGCCGCACCGCTGAAGGTGTCCCACATGGAGGGGAACTCGCCCAGCTTCTCGCCGGCCTGGGTGTCCTCGAAGATAATTACGTCGCCCGACACGAAGTCGTAGTTGTTCCAATTCACGTTTGCCTGCTTTGTCTCGGCGGGCTTTTTCTCTGCAGCCTCGGCTTCGGGAGTATCGGTCTTCTCTGCGGACTCGATTTCGGGCTTGTCGCCCTTCTTCTTGATCGGCAGTTTGCCGTTCAGCAGGTCGTCGGTGGTCTTGTCCACAGTCTCGAGCGCCTTCTTCTCAGTCTTTTCCTGCACTTTTTCCAAGGCTTTCTTGCCAAGTCCCTTCAGGACTGACTGTGCATTGACACCCTGTGCCATGCATAATGCCATCACTAAGATGCTCAGTGTCTTGAATGTTCTCATAATACCATGCTTTTTTGGTCGTCTTTGGTGCAAATGTACGAAATAATGTGGTAATAGAGCAAGCTGTTGCGGAAAAAAAACAGCAAAACATGCGAAAACGAGGCCAAATCCCTCGGAAAGTGCTTGCAAGTACGGAAATAAAGTCGTACATTTGCGAAAGGAAGGAGAAAAAAGCAAGACCTGACGTACTATATTTATTTATTGAAGGAACTTTGAACCAACAAAACTTATTACGACGATGAGACGGAGAGAACTAATCGTAGCCCTGAGCCTCATGATGGCTCTCGTGGGCTGCACCACGGACAGCGAGCAGTCCTTCTGGCACTGGGAGGAGGGCACCATCGTGGTGAACACCCCCAAGCGCTCCGTCGGACAGGAGAGCGCACTGAATCTGGCCACTCCCGCACTGCCCATCGTGCGAGTGGCGTTTGTGGGACTGGGCAACCGTGGCCCCTATGCCGTAGAGCGCTGGACCCACATGAACGGAGTGCGCATCGTGGCGCTGTGCGACTATGAGAAGGAGAACGCAGAGAAGTGCCAGCACTTCCTGACGGACGCCGGCCTGCCAGAAGCCGACATCTACTACGGCGAGGAGGGATACAAGGAACTGTGCCAGCGCGAGGACATCAACCTTGTCTATATTGCCACCGACTGGGAACATCATGTCCCCATCGCCAAGTGTGCGCTCGAGAACGGCAAGCATGCTGCCGTCGAGGTGCCTGCCGCACTGACCATACAGGATTGCTGGGACCTCATCGACCTGGCCGAACAGAAGCGCCTCCACTGCATGATACTGGAGAACTGCTGCTACGACTTCTTCGAAATGAACACTCTGAACATGGCCCAGCACGGACTCTTCGGCGAAATCCTGCACGTCGAGGGCGCCTATCTGCATTCCCTCGGCAACTGGACGAACTACTGGCACAACTGGCGCCTGCGCTACAATAAGGAACATCGCGGCGATGTATATCCGACCCACGGACTCGGCCCGGTGGCGCAGTTGCTGAACATCCATCGCGGCGACCGCTTCGAGACGTTGGTGGCGATGGACACGAAGGCCGTCAACGGTCCGCAGGGCGTAAAGGATTTCCCGCAGGACTTGGAGAATCTGGATGCACCCTTCCGTAGCGGTGACCACACCACGACGCTCATCCGCACCGTCGAGGGGAAAGTGCTTGAGATACAGCACGACGTGATGACCCCACAGCCCTACAACCGACGCTATCAGCTTACGGGCACCAAGGGTTTTGCCAACAAGTATCCCATCGAAGGGTATGCCCTGAGCAGCCGGCAGATGAAGGATGCGGGCGTGGAGAGCATCACCACCGACAACCTCTCCGGGCACGAGTTCATGCCGAAGGAGCAGTTCGACGCACTCGTGGCTCAATACGGGTCGCCCATCGCCAAGAAGTATGGCGAGCGGGCACGCCAGGTGGGCGGGCATGGCGGCATGGACTTCATCATGGAGCTACGTCTCGTCTATTGCTTGCAACACGGTCTGCCGCTCGACATCGATGTCTATGATGTGGCCGAGTGGTGCTGCCTGACCGAACTGGGTGCCCTGTCGATGGATCATGGCAACGCCCCCGTTCGCGTACCCGACTTCACTCGCGGCCATTGGAACGAGCAGCAGGGATTCAGCTACGCCTACGCCTCGGAGGAAGAGGAGGCCACAGTGGACAGCATCTCCGTGCAATATACACGGACGCTAAAGGCTGAAGGTCCCGAGGCTGCCGAAGCATTGCTGAAGCAGTTGCTGAAAGAGTGAGGCCCTTCGCGCGCGTATGTCTAATAATGTAGGGAAACGTTTGATGTTTGCACTTAAAACGAATAGCACAATGAATAGAAGAGCACTAATTCTGCTGGTGGTGCTGATTGCAACCATCGGTACGCAACAGTTCTGTGTTGCCAAGAAAAAATCTTCGCCCATCACCATCGGCTGCATAGTGAGCGGCACTGGTGATGTCGATGCCACTTTCAAGAACCTGCACGAAATGGGATTCACTTCGTGTCAGATCGGTTTTCCCTCGAACTATACGCAGGAAACTATCGACCGTCTCAATGCGGCGCGCGAGAAGTACGGAATCAAGATTACCACGGTGATTACCATCCCCGGACGCTGTGTGTGGAACTTCACCGAAGGCCCTTCCACCATCGGACTGGTTCCCGCCGAAGGACGCGAGCAGAAAGTAGAGGCCTATCGTAAGTGCATCGACTTTTGCCAGAAGGCACAAATCCCCGCCATGCACTCCCACTTCGGCTTCATCCCCGAGGACCCTGCCGCGGAGCAGTACAAGTCGTTCATCAGCGTGATGAAGGGACTGGCCGGCTATGCCAAGGAACGTGGCGTCGACATCTACTTCGAGACCGGACAGGAGACACCCACCGCGCTACTGCGCGCCATCAAGGACATCGGCACCGGCAACCTCTTCATTAACTGCGACACTGCCAACCTGCTGCTCTATGGCAAGGCCAACCCCACGGATGCCATCCGACAGTTTGGACACCTCGTTCGCGACATGCATGCCAAGGACGGCACCTATCCCTCGGCCGACGACCCCTACCATCTCGGAAAGGAGAAGCCTATTCCGGAGGGCGATGTGGATTTCCCCGCAATCATCAAACTGCTCAAGCAACAGGGATATACGGGCGCCATCACCATCGAATACGAAATGAGCGACCGCACGTCGGACTATATGGTCAAGACGCGCAAGTACCTGCAGAAACTCATTGACAAACAATAAACGAAATGACAGCTAACGATACGATAAACGTGGCCCTCATCGGTTGCCGCAACATGGGATGGGCCGACCTCTGCGCCATGATGCAGAACCCAGGTGTTCGGCTGGTGGCACTCTGCGATGTGGACAAGGAAGTGCTCGACAGGCGCACTGCCGATGCCGAGAAGAACTGGGGCAGCCGCCCGCAGCAGTATGGCGACTATCGTCAAGTGCTGGAGAGCAAGGATATCGATGCCGTAATCATCGGCACACCCGACCACTGGCACTGCAAGATAATGACCGATGCCTGCGCAGCCGGCAAGGATGTCTATGTCGAGAAACCTGCGGCCAACAGCATCGGCGAGTGCGATGCAATGGTGGCTGCACAGCAGCGATACAGTCGCATCGTACAGGTGGGGCAACAGAAACATAGCGCCGAACACTGGAAGCAACTGCACGACTTCATCGCAAGCGGACAGCTGGGACGTATTGCCCGCGTCAATGTCTGGGCCAACTTCACTTATGTTGTGCTCCACGAACTGGCTCCCGACACAGAACCGCCCGCCACACTCGACTATGATATGTGGCTCGGCCCTGCACCCCAGCGGCCATACAGCCAGACGCGCAACCGCAGTTGGCGCTGTTTCTGGGACTATGGTGGCGGGCTGATGACCGACATGGGACCTCACCTGCTCGACATGGCGCTCTGGCACATGAATGTCACGAAGACGCCGCAGAAGGTGTCGGCTGTCGGAGGCAACTTCGTCGCTCCCGACAACAAGGCGGAGACGTTCGACACACTCAGCGTCCTTTTTGAACTCGACGACTTCAGCATCCAATGGAACAATACGGCAATTGCATCTGGCCCCTACGGCAGTGTGAACGGACTCGAGTTTGTAGGCCAGAACGGCACCGTGGTCACAAACTACGATTGGTGGGAGGTGCTACCCCTGGGCAATCGTATGGAGGCGAAGAAGGTGACAGCAACTCCTGGCGAGCATGTAGTGCATACAGGCAACTTCCTCGACTGCGTACGCTCCCGCCGCGTTGACCTCCTGGCTTGTCCCATCACCCACGGTGCACTCTGTGCCAAGTTTGCCCATCTGGGCAACATTGCAGCCCGCACCGGGCATGTCCTGCGATACGACGACAACAAAAAGACCTTCCATGACAAGGCCGCCGACAAACTTCTCACTCGTCCCTACCGCAAGCCGTGGAAACTATTTTAAGCCGTTGGCCATTGAATATTTGCGCTCGGCTCTGCCGCTTCGCTTTTTGTGCGAAGAACCCTTGAACCCTTGCGCTCTTGAACTCTTGAACCCTTGAACTTTAAAGAACATGCAAAGAAGAGAATTCCTACGTCATTCAGCTTCGGCACTTGCCGCCAGCATAATACTCCCTCGCACGATTCAATCGCGAGCCCTCCGCTCCTCTGTGGCCCCCAGCGACCAGCTGAATGTCGCCCTCGTGGGCTGCCGCAGCATGGGATGGTACGACCTCGAGGACATCATGAAACATTCTGGAGTGAACTGCATCGCTCTCTGCGACATCGACCGCAGCATTCTGGAGAACCGCGCCGCCGAGGCCGCAAAGAAGTGGGGACGCACCCCCGACCTTTACGGTGACTACCGCCGCTTGCTGGAACGGTCGGATTTGGATGTCGTCGTCATTGGTACGCCCGACCATTGGCACTGCAAGATGATGACCGATGCTTGCTCGGCCGACAAGGATGTCTATGTCGAAAAGCCCATCGCCAACAGCATTGCCGAGTGTGATGCGATGGTTGCCGCACAGGAGAGGTATGGACGGGTGGTGCAGGTCGGACAGCAGCAGCGCAGTTCGCATCTGTGGCACGAAATGAAACGTATTGTGGACAGTGGAGAACTGGGCACCGTTGCGCGCGTCAATGTCTGGGCCAACTTCTCCTATGCCGCCATACTGAATCCAGCCAAGGACGGCCCAGTGCCCGAGGGTGTGGACTTCGATATGTGGCTTGGCCCAGCCCCCGAGCGTTCGTTCAACGCCAGCCGATTCCATGGCCTTTGGCGCATGTTTTGGGACTATGGCGGCGGACTGATTACCGACTGGGGTGTCCATCTGCTCGACATGGCGCTGTGGGGCATGAACGTCACTGGCATGCCGCTGCGCGTATCGGGCTTGGGAGGCAATCATGCTTATCCCGAAAACTTCGCCGAGACGTTCGACACGCTTAGCGTGTTCTATGCCTTCCCCAGTTTCCTCATCCAGTGGAACAATACCACCATCGAGTCTGGCCCCTACGGCATGAACTATGGACTCGAGTTCAAGGGCACTAAGGGCACACTTGTCGTCAATCGCGAGAAAATGGAACTCTATCCGCTGGACGGGAAGCAGCCCACGCAGAAGTGGACACCCACGAACAATGAGCACTTGGACCACACCGGCAACTTCCTCGAATGCGTAAAGACGCGCAACATGCAGACCGCCTGCACCATACAGAACGGCGCTCTGTGTGCCAAGTATGCCCACTTTGGGAACATCGCAGCCCGTACAGGCGAGGCGCTCACCTTCGACGACCAGAAGAAGACATTCCACAGCAAGGCCGCCGACAGGCTCATCGTCCATAAATACCGCAAGCCGTGGAAGATGTGAGTAACGGCAGATACTTCCATCCCAAAGGAAAAGTCCTAACAAATTCTGCTTGCTGTAGTTCCGTCGCTTGCTTGCTGTAGTTCCGCCGCTTGCTTGCTGTAGTTCCGTCGCTTGCTTGCTGTAGTTCTGCCGCTTGCTTGCTGTCGTTCCACTTAATACTTGCTGTCGCACTCAGAACCGCAGATTTGGCCTTCGGTCGAGCCAGCTTCCGCTCCGGAAAGTCGGAGCGAGCTTCACTTTCCTCTTGGCTTAACCGAAGCCGTGACTTTCAGTCGAATCCACTTGCACTCGCTTACCCGCAGATTTTGCATTTTGCAAAAAGATATAGCTGGATCGACTTCTGCTTGGGCAAACCATGAGAAAGAGCGCGGTGGACTGACAACTAAAAAAAAGGGAGGCGAATCAGAGTTCGTCTCCCTTGTGTTTCCGCTTGCGCGAATAGGTCTTCTTGGAGTCATGGACACGGTTGTGTGCATGAAAGCCGGGGCCGAGCAATTCCTGCTCGGCATCTCGGCTGGCTTTCCGGTTGGCTCGGATGTAGTCGTTCAGCGTGATGGTGTACCGACGCTTCTTCATCAGAACTCGGCGTTCTTGGGAGTGCGCGGGAAGGGGATGACGTCGCGGATGTTCTGCATGCCGGTGACGAAGAGGATGAGTCGCTCGAAGCCGAGTCCGAAGCCTGCATGGGGGCAGCTGCCGTACTTGCGGGTGTCGAGGTACCACCATAGGTGGGTCATGTCCATCTGACGTCGGGCAATCTCGGCCATCAGTTTGTCGTAGCTCTCCTCGCGGACGCTGCCGCCGATGATTTCGCCGATAGAGGGGAAGAGAACGTCGGTGCCCTGCATCGTCGGGCCAGGGGCCACGGCACCCTTGTAGCCGATGGAACCGCCGTCGGCCGTCGCCTGGTTCTGCTTCATGTAGAAGGACTTGAAGGAGCGGGGATAGTCGGTCATGATGACGGGCTTCCGGAAGTGTTCCTCAACGAGGTAGCGTTCGTGCTCGCTGGCCAGGTCGTCGCCCCACTCGCAGGGAAACTCGAACTTGCGGCCGTTCTTCTTGGCTTCCTGCAGGATGCGGATGCCTTCGGTATAGGGCAGGCGGACGAACTCCTCCCTGAGCACTCCCTCGAGGCGCTCGATGAGGGTCTTGTCAATCATCTTGTTGAGGAAGTCGAGGTCGTCCTTGCAATGTTCAAGTGCCCAGCGGACACAGTACTTGATGAAGTCCTCCTCGAGGTCCATCAGTTCCTCCTGGTCGAGGAAGGCAACCTCGGGCTCAATCATCCAGAACTCGGCGAGGTGGCGCGGGGTGTTGCTGTTCTCGGCACGGAAGGTGGGGCCGAAGGTGTAGATGGCTCCGAGGGCCGTAGCGCCGAGCTCGCCCTCCAGTTGCCCGCTGACGGTGAGCGAGGTCTGCTCACCGAAGAAGTCGTCGTCGTAGATGATCTTCCCCTGTTCGTCCTTCTTGAGGTCGTAGAGGTTCTTGGTGGTCACCTGGAACATGTTTCCGGCACCCTCGCAGTCGGAGGCTGTGATGAGAGGAGTGTGGAAGTAGAAGTAGCCATGCTCGTGGAAATAGGTGTGGATGGCCATTGCCATGTTGTGGCGGATGCGGAGGATGGCACCAAAGGTGTTGGTGCGCGGACGCAGATGGGCCACCGTGCGGAGGTACTCCCAGCTGGCGCCCTTCTTCTGCAGTGGATAGGTGTTGTCGCAGTCGCCAAGGATTTCGATGGCCGCAGCCTGTATCTCGCTGGCCTGACCAGCGGCAGGGCTCTCCACAAGGCGTCCCACGATGCTGAGGCAGGCGCCGGTGGTGATGCGCTTCACGGTTTCCTCGGGGAAGCTGGCCTCATCGCCCACAATCTGTATGTTTTTGATGGTCGAGCCGTCGTTCAGGGCTATAAAGAATATGCCTTTGCTACCGCGCTTCGAGCGCACCCAGCCCTTTACGCAAATCTCGGAGCCAAAGGCGGTGCACTTCAGGGCGTCTAATACTTTTGTACGTTTCATAATTGGAGAGAGTTCAAATGTTCAAGAGTTCAAATGTTCAAATGTTCAAGAGTTCTTCGCCCCCAACGCTGACGCCTGGCTTGCGTTGCCCCAACGCTCAAACACTTACTTGTGTTGTTCCGAAGAGAGGATGGCGCTGAGGGCGTAATGTTCAATGGTCTGCTCGGGTCTGCCGCTTCTGCTCGTAAAGCGAGTTTTTTTGGGACAAGCCAAGCACCGCAAGCGTTGAGCGGAAGAATGTTCAATGGTTTGCTGAATCACTCGAATGCGCCCATCTGCAGCATGCTGACTTCGCGCTCAGTGAGGAAGCGCCAGTCGCCGCGGCGTACGTTCTTCTTCGTGAGACCGGCGAAATAGACACGGTCGAGCTTGGAGACACGATAGCCCAGATGTTCGAAGATGCGACGCACGATGCGGTTGCGCCCCGAGTGAATCTCGATGCCCACCTGGCGGCGGTCGGTCGGGCTGGCATAGTCGATGGCGTCGGCATGTATCTCACCATCATCGAGCATGATGCCATCGGCAATGCGGCGGATATCCTCAGGGGCGACGTTGCGGTTGAGGAATACATGATAGATCTTCTTCTTTTTATACTGCGGGTGAGTGAGCTTGCTGGCCAGTTCGCCGTCGTTCGTAAGCAGGAGCACACCAGTGGTGTTTCGGTCGAGGCGTCCCACAGGATAGATGCGTTCGCGGCAGGCATCCTTCACGATGTCCATCACCGTCTTGCGATTCTTGGGATCGTCGCTCGTTGTCACGCAGTCCTTGGGTTTGTTCAGCAGGACATACACCTTCTTCTCGAGGCTCACCGGCTGGTCGTGGAACATCACGCTGTCGGAGCGCAGCACCTTTGTGCCCAGTTCCGTTACGACCTCTCCGTTTACGCTCACCACACCAGCCTGTATGAAGGCATCGGCCTCGCGGCGGCTGCACACTCCGGCATTGGCCAGGAAGCGATTGAGACGAATCGGCTGGTTGGGATCGTAGTGGGTCTCCTTGTACTCAATCTGTTTCTTCATGTTATACTTAGCATGAGGATTGTAGTCGGCCGTACGAGGTCTGCGTGTGGGCGCACCCTGGCGTGGTGCATTGTCACCATCGCGGTTGTATCGCGGACGCGGCTGATAGCCTCCCTCGCTGCGCGGCTGGTAGCCTTCTTCGCGGTTGTATCGCGGACGCGGCTGATAGCCTCCCTCGCTGCGCGGCTGATAGCCTTCTTCGCGGTTGTATCGCGGACGCGGCTGATAGCCTCCCTCGCTGCGGGACTGATAGCCTTCTTCACGGTTGTAGCGCGGACGTTGCTGATAGCCACCCTCGCGGGGGGCTGTGGGGCGCGGTGGACGACTGGTGCGTCCGTCTGCGTTGGCGCTAAAGGCAGGACGGCTGATGCGCGGACGCAGGGGGCGTCCCGAACGGCTGAATCCGCCTGTACGATTTTCATTACTCGGTTGGGGGCGGGAGCCATCCCGGTCACCACCCTCTTTGCTGTCGGAGAATTGCTCCTTCCAGCTTTCGTCTTGCGTACTCATAACTTTTCTTTGTTGTGCTAATGACGATTAAACTAACTTTTTACCTAAATACCTGTATATGTGTGGGGAGTGATTGCGCGTAGCTCATCCTTCACGGATTCGCCGACGTTCAGCTCCTCGATGAATGTCTTGATGGTTTCTTCGTCGATGGGGCGTCCAGTGCGAGTGAGTGCCTTCAGGGCTTCGTAGGGATGGGGATAGCCCTCACGGCGCAGGATGGTCTGTACGGCTTCGGCCACTACGGCCCAGCAGTTGTCAAGGTCGCGACGGATGGCAGGCTCGTTGAGAACGAGCTTGCGCAGGCCTTTAAGGGTACTCTGTATGCTGATGACCATATGGCCAAGGGGAACGCCCACATTGCGCAGTACCGTACTGTCCGTAAGGTCGCGCTGCAGGCGGCTCACGGGGAGTTTCTGCGACAGATGGGCGAGGATGGCATTGGCGATGCCCAGATTGCCCTCCGAATTCTCGAAGTCGATGGGGTTTACCTTGTGTGGCATGGCACTGCTGCCCACCTCGCCAGCCTTGATACGCTGACGGAAGTACTCCATCGAGACGTATTGCCAGAAGTCGCGGTCGAGGTCGATGAGGATGGTGTTCACACGCTTCATGGCATCGAACAAGGCGCCCAGCATGTCGTAGTTGCTGATTTGCGTCGTGTATTCCTCGCGATCGAGTCCCAGCCTTTCGGAGACGAACCGATTGCCGAACGTCTTCCAGTCGATGGCGGGATAGGCTACATGGTGGGCATTGTAATTGCCTGTGGCGCCACCGAACTTGGCTGTGACAGGCGTTGCACGAAGCATCTCTATCTGGCGGCGCAGGCGATAGACAAAGACCATCACCTCCTTGCCCAAGCGTGTGGGCGAGGCGGGCTGTCCGTGGGTGCGGGCCAGCATGGCCACGTCGGCCCACTCCGTAGCGTAGGTCTCCAGCTGGGCTATCAGTTCGTCCATCAGGGGGAAATAGACATGCTCCATTGCCTCGCGGATGCTCAGGGGAACACTCGTGTTGTTGATGTCCTGGGAGGTAAGGCCGAAGTGGATGAACTCCTTGTAGGGCTCTAAAGTGGCCTCCTGCCGAGCGACCGTCGGGGAAGGGTGTCCTACTTCGCTTCCGGCAGATGCATCTTGCAATTCGTCGAACTTTTCCTTCAGGAAATATTCCACAGCCTTCACGTCATGGTTCGTCACCGACTCGATGTCCTTAATGCGCTGTGCATCCTGTTCGGTGAACTGTTCGTATATGGCTCGAAGTCGAGGGAAAAGATCTGTGGGGAAAGTCGCCAACTCGGGCAGGGGCATTTCGCACAAAGCAATGAAATACTCCACTTCAACCCGGACGCGATAGCGGATAAGCGCATACTCAGAGAAGTATTCCGCCAGCGATTCTGTCTTACCGCGATACCGCCCATCCACGGGTGATATGGCCGTCAGTGCATCCAATTGCATAAGAAATAAGATTGTCTGTTATGTTTCAGGCTGCAAAGGTACGAATAAGCGCGCAAAGAAACAAATGAAATCGAAGATTTTGTGCTGATTCTTTCGAGTGGAAGTGCTTTCGACGTCAGTCCGGAGGTTTGCAAGCGTCAAGATGAGGTGATTTCACTCTAAAAGTGGACTCAGTGCAACAACTACATCAACTCAAAAACTTCATTATCTCGAACGTCGTTGGGCGTGAGTCTGGATAATCGAATAGGAGGCAAACGACTGTGAACTGCGTTTACCCCCTACATCGTTATCTACTTTCGTTTTCCGATACGATGCCTACTCCTGAGGTGTATCTTGGGCATCGCCTTTCATCTCCTCATCGACGGCCTTGATTTTTTGTGCCAGGAGACTAAGTTCGTCACGCAGTTTCTCGACCTTTTTCTTCATGGCATCGACCATTGCGTTGCCCTTCTTGCTACTGCTTGTGAGGAAGCCAAGGTTGTTCTCGTAGGTCTTTATCTCGTCGCGCATCCGCTCATAGGCTCGCATCATTCGGGCGCGCTCATTCTCGAGGTCGGAGCCTGCCTGCTGCACCTTCTGTGCCAGGCTGGAACGGAAGTTGTTCAGTCGGCGGCGAGCCTGA
>JAILBW010000024.1 GCA_024680695.1 Bacteroidaceae bacterium | reverse complement strand
AGTACTTCAAGATTGAGATTTCTGCATCCTTCAATAACGGTGGAAACATCCAGATGAGCGAGTTCAAGATGATTACACCTGCCGAACTCGAGGCCATCAAGGCTGCCTACGTAGAAGAGATGGCTCCGTTCCTCAACGCGGTTTATAGCGACGATGCCATGAAGCTGAAGTACAATGCCGCCCTGCGCGAAATTACCAACGCTGAGCCCGAGGCTATCCTTGCCGCAGTGGCCAACGTAATGGCTATTCAGGAGGAGATTCTGGCTGCTCAGCCTGAGCTGGCTGTCGTAGATGGTGCATACCAGATTGGCAATGCCGGCGACCTGATGACCTTCGCTAAGATGGTGATTAGCTCCAGTGTCGACGGCGAAGGCAAGGTGTCGTATCCCTTTGCTACAGCAAATGCCACACTGACGGCCGACATCAACCTGGCATCGGTCAACTTCAATCCCATCGGCTCGAACGACATTAAGTATGGCGGTACGTTCGACGGACAGGGCCATGCCATCAAGAACATGAACATCGACCAGCCCAGCACCGCCTTCCGCGGTCTCTTCAGCGTAGTCGAGAACGCCACCATCAAGCAAGTGAAGATTGTGGACGCTTACGTGGCTGGTAATGAGAACGTCGGTGCCGTAGTGGGTCGTGCCATCAACAGTAACATCGAGGGCAATGCCGTGCTCAACTCCTACATCGAGGGTCGCGACCATGCAGGTGCCGTTGCCGGTGAAATCCGTGGCAACGCAGGCACACACTTTGCTGACAACTACTCCGACTCTGAGGTTTACTCGCGCGAATACCAGGCCGGTGGTATGATTGGTACCATCCTGGGCGGCACTGTGGAGCACAACCTCTTCATCGGTACAGTGGATGCAGGCGGCGGCCGCTCGGGTGGCCTCATCGCTCTGCTGGACGGCAACGAATCGGATGTGGTAATCAAGAACAACGCCATCTTCCCCGCCACCGTGGATGCAGGATGGGGTGCCGAGTCTTGCTACGCCATCATGATGCGCGCCGGTCGCAATGCAAGCTACGAGAACAACTACTCTCTGAGCACTGCCCTCTATAACGGCGAGACATTCGGCCTGACGAACCCCAACGACGAGAATGGTGGCCAGGTAGATTGGGCAACCTCTACCAGCCGTGCCTTCTATCGCGACGTACTCGGCTTCGACTTCGCTCAGAAGTGGACAATGGCCTACGGCGGCACTTACCCCACTCCCTCATACATCACCTACGACGGCCCGACCAAGGCTAAGGTGCCTGTAACCGCAGCTGGCTATGCTACCTTCGTGGCTCCCGCCGATGTGGACTTCTCGCAGGTTGAGGGCGTACAGGCCTTCTATGTAACCGACGGTGGTTCCGCTCACAAGAAGCTGGAGCCCACCACTCTCGTTCGCCACGGCGAGGCTGTGGTCGTAACAGCTAAGGTAGAAGAGAGCGGCGAGACATTTGAGACTGGTTCTTCAGTAGAAGGCACCGTGCTGACACTCACCAATGGCGACGTGAAGCCCGGCACCAAGACCGTGACCATCACCACCGCCGACATGGGCCTCGGCAACAGCGAAAAGGTGGAAGGCGAATGGGAGTTCAACGACTTCACCATGACCCTGAGCAAGGGTGAGGGTAGCACCGTTCCTGCCTACTACACTTCTGGCACCGCCATTCGTCTTTATGCTAATAATACCGTAACGTTTACCGGTAAGGAGCTGCCCATCGCCAAGGTGGTGATCGAATGTGGTAACGCTTCCTACACTGGTAAGGGTTGGGCCGTGACGGCCGATGACAACAGCCTCGAGCTGCTTCACGTAGCTACAAGCGGACACATCCGCATGCAGACCATTACGATCACCTTCGCCGACGAGGGTATCACCGTGCCCTACACCGCTCAGGACATTGCCGAGCCTAATGCAGACAACGAACTGATTGCTGCATTCGACGACGTGGATGCCGACGGTTCCGAGTACGTTCTTGCACAGAAGAACGGCGTGGTAGCCTTCTATCAGGTAGAGGCTGGCACGACCATCCCCGCTGGCAAGGGCTATCTGAAGACTCAGACTCCTGGTGTGAAGGTTTACTACCTGGGCACCGACGATGAGACTGGCATCGAAATGGCTCAAGAGCTCAAGGGCACTGACGTTCAAGGTGATGCAGCGATCTTCGACCTGAGCGGTCGTCGCGTAGAGAAGCTCCAGAAGGGCATCTACATCATGAACGGCAAGAAGGTGCTGAAGTAAGTTCCCACATCCCCCCCGTCCGAGGAAAGGGAGTAGAAACGCAATATTCGAGACAAAAGGCTATTGCAACTGCTCCCTCCCCTCGGCAAGAGGCGGGAAAGGGGTTGGAAAACAGAACAGAAAGAATTCGTTACAACAAAGGCCCATGTCCCTAATGGCCTCTTCCCCCTTCGGAGGAAGAATGAGAGGGAAAGAAACTATGTATATCAAACCAATGATTGAAGTGGCTTCCAGCCAGGCTACGGAAATGCTGGCAGCCAGTCTGCCCATCGGCGAAGGAACCGTTGATGGCGGCAGTGCACTGGGCAAAGAGAACAAGTGGGACATCTTCGGCGACGAGGAGACCGAGGAGGAATAGGCGACAGAACGCTGTTCCGAATGAAAAGGGGGGTGTGCCGATCGGCGCATCCCCTTTCTTGTTTTGAACTTTGCGATATTCCGGTTTATCCTGCCCGTACTGCAAACCGAAGCCAATCTATGGGTGGCAGGCAAGGCATGGATAAGCGTCCGTAGTCGGGCTTTGCCTGTTGCCTATAGATGATGCTCGAAGAAGTGTTCTCCATAGCATTTAGGACATTACGAAAGTCCGCGTGACAATTGTCCCAATTGTCACGCAACGGCAAACAGCCACCTCTGCTTGCGCAAGAAAATGGCTCTATTAAGTGTAGAAAACCGCAAAACTACAGCAAGTTTTGCAGTTTGCATTTGCAAATGGGAAAAGAAAATAGATGCACTATTCGGGATAGAGCAAATAAGGCCGACGCTGGGCACGGAAGCTTTGCACATCTTCCTGCCACCGAGCACGGATATCATCGGCCGACGCTCCGCTCAGAATCATCTCGCGCACATAGCGTTGCCCAGCAAGCAGGTCGAAGAAGCGTCCGTTGCGTGGGAAGAAGTCGGCAGGCCGACCCATCCGCCGATAGGCATCGACCACATAGCCCAGTTCGACACGCTGCAGTCGCTGCAGCCGCTTCATGCTCATGCCACGAAGGTTCACTCCACGGCACAACTGATTCTCGAGCACAGGATGCGTGGCACCGGGGCGGCTCACCGGAGTGAAGCGGAACTTGCCGCGCATGGCGGGATGGCCATACATCTGGAAGGGATAGGGAGTGCCGCGCCCCAGCGAGACACAGGTGCCCTCGAAGAAGCAAGTCGAGGGATAGAGATAGATGCTGCGCATGTCGGGCAGGTTGGGGCTCGGCGCAATGGGCAGCATATAGAAGGTACGGTGAGTATATCCGGCGCAGGGCACTACTGTGAGTCGGCAGGCATGCTCCACCCAGCCCTCGCCCTGAGCCATCAGCGCAAGTTCGCCCAGCGTAAGTCCGTGAACGATGGGGATAGGCAGTGCGCCCACTCCACTCTTGAGCGACATGTCGAGAATCGGTCCGTCGATGTAGTGTCCGTTCGGGTTGGGACGGTCGAGGATGACCACATCGCGGTCGCACTGGCCACAACGCTTCATCAGGCGAAGCATCGTGACGTAGTAGGTGTAGAATCGCAGCCCCACATCCTGAATATCGACCACAAGCACATCGAAGCGCTGCATGGCCTCGTCGCTAGGTCCGTCGCGTCCTGCATCGTAGAGGGAGAGAATGGGGATGCCAGTGCGTTCATCGACCGAACTGGACACATGGGCTCCGGCATCCGCCGTGCCTCGGAAACCATGTTCGGGGCCGAAGAGGGTGGTCACGTTGAGTCCCCTTTTCAAGAATACATCGAGTACATGCTCGCCCTGGCTGTTACAGCCCGTCTGATTGCTGTAAATGGCAATGCGTTTCCCTTCAAGCAAGGGTGCATAGACTTCAGGGCGCTCGTCGCCGAGAAGCAACTGCTGGGCAATGGCTGTGCAACACCATAGCAGGGACAGCGCCGCCGTGAAAAAGATTCTACCTGCGATACCTGTCTTCTTCATAATCCTCTAACATAGAAAGATAGCTTGTGTAACGACTTTGCGCGATGCGTCCCTCCTCGACGGCCACCTGTACGGCACAACCGGGTTCGTGGGTGTGGGTGCAGTCGTCGAAACGGCATTCGGAACCGACGGCAAAGATTTCGCGAAAGTAATGTGCCACCTCCTCGCGCTGCATGTCGAAGGTGCCGAATCCCTTGATGCCCGGCGTATCGATAAGAGCACCGCCCTCGGGCATGAAGAACATCTCGGAGAAGGTGGTGGTGTGCATACCCATGTCGTGAGCCGCACTGATTTCGGTCGTGCGCACCTCAGCCTCGGGCAGGAGGGCATTCAAGAGCGTACTCTTCCCCACCCCGCTGTTCCCGCTCAGGAGCGACACTCGCCCGCGAAGCGCCATGCGCACTTCGTCAATTCCGTCGCCGCACAATGCGCTGCAAGCCACGCAGGCATATCCCAGACTTGCGTAGAGTGTCAGCAACTCACGCAGGCGCTCCACCTCGTCGGGGGCATACAGGTCGGTCTTGTTGAAGATGAGCAGGACGGGCACACGATAGGCTTCGGCACTGGCCAGAAAGCGATCAATAAAAGTAGTGCTCGTCTCGGGATGCGAGACGGTGACAAGCAACACGGCCTGATCCACGTTGGCCGCGATGATATGGCTCTGCTTGGAGAGGTTCGAGGCGCGGCGGATGATGTAGTTGCGACGGTCAAGGATTTCCTCGATGAGCGCCGACCGTCCGTCGGGCTGCAACACGATACGCACCCGGTCGCCGACGGCCACAGGGTTGGTGCTGCGAATGCCGCGCAGGCGGAAGTTGCCCTTCACCTTGCAGTCGAACGTCTGCCCATTGTCGGCGAGGACTACATACCAGCTGCCCGTATTGCGGATAACAAGTCCGTCCATGCCCCGAGCGGACTAAACCGTCATTATCTCCTTCTCCTTGGCGGCCAGCACCTCGTCGATCTTCTTGATGAATTTGTCGTGCGACTTCTGGAGTTTCTCCTCGGCATCCTTCTCGGCATCCTCGGAAAGTCCATCCTTGATACCCTTCTTCAGTTTGTCGATGGTCTCGCGGCGAGCCGTGCGCACACTCACCTTGGCCTGTTCGCCCTCCTTGCCACACTGCTTGGCAAGCTGCTTACGACGTTCCTCGGTGAGGGGCGGGATGCCCAGGCGGATAATCTCGCCGTTGTTTTCGGGCATGATGCCCAGGTCACTGTCGATGATGGCCTTCTCAATGACGCGGAACATGCTCTTGTCCCACGGCTTGATGACGATGGTCCGCGCATCGGGCGTGGTGATGGACGACACGTTCGAGAGCGGCCCCATCGTGCCATAATTGTCCACACGGATGCCGTCCAGAATCTTCACATTGGCTTTCCCTGCACGAATGCGGGCCAGTGTTTCCTCGAGATACATCACCGCCTCTTCCATTTTCTCCTCGGCGGCCAGCAGAGTTTCCTTTACGTCTATCATATTTGTGTCGTTTTATTAAAATATAATGTACAAATTGGACTATTGACGAACAAAAGTAAGGGTTTTATTTGAAAAAAACAAACAAATCGAATCCCAGTTCTCGATTTTTCACTATATTTGCACTTCAGAACCCTCAAAAGGCATGGAATTAAGCACAAGAATAGGCACTCTGCTGGAAAATCTCGAGCCCATCACACTGGAACAGATGTCGGAGATACGGCTGATGAATCGCACGGACACCAAATTCGTCACGGACAAGGAGAATCTCGTGCGTCTGCTCGAGCTCACGCAGGGGAAATACTATGCCCAGGTAATCGAGGGCAACCGCGTGGCCAACTACATGACGACCTATTGGGACACGGACGGCCACCGCTTCTACATGGAGCACCACAACGGGCGCGCACCACGGCAGAAGGTGCGAGTAAGGACATATCTGGACAGCGACATCACGTTCCTCGAAGTGAAGACAAAGAACAACCACGGACGCACGAAGAAGAAACGCGTGAAAGTGGCCGATCAGGCCGTCACCGGCGCCGACGGCAACGACGAGTTCCTGGACAGCCTGGTCCACCTCCGCTTAGAGGACCTTCACCCCATCGTGCGCAACCAGTTCCACCGCATCACCCTCGTGAACTATGCCAAGACGGAACGACTGACCATCGACTATGACGTACGATTCCACAATTACGAGACAGAGAACGAAGCCGACACCGGCCAGCTCGTCATCATCGAACTGAAGCGAGACGGCAACGTCTTCAGCCCCGTACTGGAAATGCTGCGCCAGTTGCGCATCAAGCCCTCGGGCTTCAGCAAATACTGCATCGGCACCGCCATCACCAACTGCAACCTGAAGCAGAACCTCTTCAAGCAACGGCTGGTACGACTCAGCAAGTTGGCCCACACAGACCTCAGAAAAAATAATCAACCCTCCTAAATACTAAAAGACTATGATGGATATCATTTCGAGATTGAACTACGAACTGGGTAACTTCATCGGAGTTACGCTCTTCGACCCGCAGCACTTCGTGTCGCTCGTCATCCGCTTCCTCATCAACCTGATCGTGGTGAGCATCATCGCACGCTGCTTCTACTATCCGCGCAGCCATCGCCGCGACTATATGTTCATCTTCATCCTCATGGCCATGAGCATCTTCCTGCTGGTAACGCTCATGGAGGGCGACAGCATGAATCTGGGTGCCGCGATGGGCCTCTTTGCCATCTTCGGCATCATGCGCTTCCGCACCGAAGCCGTGCCCATCCGCGAGATGACCTACCTCTTCATGCTCATTGCCCTGAGCGTGGTGAACGGACTGGCCCGCGCCGAGTATCATCCCAAGGCCGACTACTGGGACGGTGTGGGACTGGTCACCATCCTGTTCGTCAACCTCGTCTTCATACTCATGGCATGGATCTACGAGAGCAGCCGCGTCGTGAGCAGCAACTGCAGCAGATATATCATCTACGACAACGTCGCACTGCTCACCCCCGACAAGCGCGACGAACTGAAAGCCGACCTCGAGAAGCGCACCGGACTGAAGATCCTGCGTCTCGAAGTGGGAGTCATCAACTACCTCAAGGACAGCTGCCTCATCCGCATCTACTACGATGAGCCGCTCGATCGCGGAAACAGCATCGAGGAAGTCACAAAGATGCCGCGCATATAATAAATATGTAACAAAACGCAACGTCGCATTAAACGTCCGACCGCGAAAATTGTCATATCTTTACACGGCAAATCACGCATAACACCGCACACACACAAAGATGAAACGTATTCAGATTCTTGCCCTCATGGCACTTCTGCCCCTCCTGGCCCACGCCGAGGACCGCTATGCCACCTGGGGAGAGATTAGCATTGAGAAGTCACTCGGCCTGACAAAGCGATGGAGCATCGGTGCCACCACCGAGATGCGCGCCGAAGAACGCGACCGCTGGAGCATCGGAGCCGACATCGGCTACAAGCCCATCAAGTACCTGAAACTGGGAGCCTCCTACTACTTCCTCTACAGACACCGTCCCGAGAACCGGCGCGAGCACTACCGCGGCGATGTCGTGAGCGACGACAACTGGAACGGATACAATCTGCGCGAGGCCTTCTGGTCGCCGCGTCATCGTGCCAACTTCGAGGCCACAGGCACTGTGAAACTGTGGAAATGGCTGCGCATCTCGCTGCGCGAACGCTACCAGTTCACCCACCGCATGCAGAGCACCGCCGAGGATGCCAAGTACCGCTATACGAAGATGATCGACTCCGCCACCGGCACCACCACCTACACGCTGCGCAACGGCTATCCCGAGACCGAAACCGACACCATCGCCACCGAGAACGACCACATCCTGCGCAGCCGACTGAAACTGGCCGTCGACAAGAAAGGATTGGCATTCGGCCCCTTCGTGTCGGCAGAACTTCACAACAGCCTCAACAGCGGACAGGACTTCAACCTCGAAAAAGTGCGCACAGCCATCGGCACCGAGTACAAGATCAACAAGCACAATGAAATATCGCTCGCCTACGTACTCACATTCCAAATCCACGACGACGAAGCGCCCTATGCCCGCCTGCACGACCGACTCCATGCATTGAACATCAGCTACAGCTATAAATTCTAAAACAAACAACACTAACACATACTTTTATCTATCATGAAGCGAATGACAATAATGGCCCTGCTGCTCTCCGCAGCATGGCAGACCACAAAGGCCGACGACCTCAACTATCTGACAGTGGCTTATAACAAGATCGAGCAGAGCATCACCCTGAGCACTGTGCAGAAGATCACCTTCAACAGCACGCAAGTCCTCGTCACCACCACCGAAGGCGTAGTAACCTTCCCCCTGAGCGAAATGGAGAAGATGACCTTCACCGCCGAGCCGACAGCCATCGAACGCCTGCCCGAGAAGTCGGACAACCTGCACTTTGAGAACGGCAAGCTGCAGACCGGCAGCGGCATCCTGCGCATCTACAACGCCGGCGGCGCACTCATCCAGATTGCCGATGTCAAGGAAGGCCAAGGCGCCATCAGCCTCGAAGGCCTGCCCGAGGGACTCTACATCGTGAGCCAAGGCAAAGAGACCATCAAGATAAAGAAATAAACCGAAATATGAAGAAAGTTCTGCTTTCTGCGCTGATGCTGATTGGACTCTCCAACGCATCGGCACAGCGTTACATGCGCATTTGGCAGGGTGGCGAAAGCAACCGCGAGGCGCTGCAGGAAATCAAGTTTTCCAATCAGGGCACCCGCATCACTGCCGCCGAAGAAAGTTACCAGACCAACGAGGTGGACAGCATCACCATCGTGAAGCAGGTCTATGTGACCTTCAATGGAAACACAGCCACCGTCGATCTGGGCAACTCCACCGACATCACCTACGAAGTGGATGGTGCCCATGTAACGCTCACCAACACCAACGTCACCGAGGAGATGGAGGTAGAGCTGTCAGGCTCGAGCACCAACGGCTCGTTCACCTACAACGGCGCCTACAAATGCAAGATCCACCTCAACGGACTGAACTTGACCTCGACGCGAGGCGCTGCCATCAACATACAGAATGGCAAGCGCATCGACCTCATCCTGAAGGATGGCACCACCAACACACTAGTGGACGCGGCCAATGGTGAGCAGAAGGCATGCCTCTATTGCAAGGGACACCTGGAGATTTCCGGTGGCGGCAACCTTAACGTAACGGGCAACACCCGACATGCCATCGGCACCAACGAATACCTCCTGCTGAAGCGAACCACCGGCAAGATCACCATCACGAAAGCAGTGGGCGACGCCATCCATGCTGGCCAGTATTTCCAGATGAACGGCGGCACGCTGGACATCAGCGGCATGGGCGGTGACGGCATACAGGCCGAAATCACCAACGACGCTACCGACGAGATGAACGGCGAAGTCATCATCAAGGGCGGATCCATCACGATGACCGTCGCCACCGTCGATACGAAAGGCATCAAGAGCGACACCAACTTCACCATCAATGGCGGCACATTCAACATCACCGCTTCGGCAAATGGCTCGAAAGGAATGTCGGCAGGCACCAACATGTTCATCAACGAGGACGATAATCCCACCAACATCACCATCAAGGCCACGGGCAGCAAGTACACCGACCCCGTCACAAAGGAGAGCTCCAGATGCATGGGCATCAGAGTTGTCGATGACCTCACCATCACAGCAGGCACCATCACCGTGAGCACTACCTATTCCAGTGCCAGGGCCATCAAGGTGGGCGGCACATATTATGCCAAGGGCGGCACCGTCACTGGCGAAGTGGATGCAACGGCCATCGTGAAGTAAAGCACATAATTACGCACCACACACAATAATCCCCATTTCCCTTCAGCAAAGCTGGGAAGTGGGGATTTTTTCGTTCATGAAGTGAGTGAGTTGCCGTAGGGAGGTATTATATCAAGACTTCCCTGCAACCTCCCTTTGTCTTGGAATAGACCTCCTTTATTAGAGACCAATCTTAACGCTCTTACCACCAACCTTCACGATATAGATCTTTCTTTTCTGCAGAGGAATATCTGTCGTCTGCTTTTCTACCTGAATTGACTTTTGAAGTACACCGTCTACGGTATAGATACGGATGGTTTCACCCAGCTTTACGCCTGTAACCTTAACACCTGATGGGGTGCTCAGAATCTTCACAAGCGAGCCATCCTTCGCCTCATCAACCGCTACTGGCCCTACAATGAGCGGTTTGCGTATTCTCATCG
>JAILBW010000233.1 GCA_024680695.1 Bacteroidaceae bacterium | reverse complement strand
GAGCGCACATTATCCTCGACGCACGAGGAACTCTGCATGCTCTCCCTCCATAAGGGCATTCTGGAAACGGCTCAGGAGCAGGCTCAGTCCGAGATACAGCTGCATCGCGTCGAACTCTCCGACGAGAGTATTGCCGATGGCGCAGTCCGTCTGCTCGTGGGCTGGACGTTGGAAGAGAAGGCACCGGAGTTGACGCAGTGGCTTGATGCCCAGGGTATCTACTACGACATTGAGGATCCTGCTTTTGAAGAAAACGTGCCGGTGAAGATAACGAACAATTCCTTCAGCTCGCTTTTCGAGCCCATTCTGCGCATGTATTCCCTGCCCAGTTATCAAGACCTCGACCCCACCTTCTACTTCGCTCCCTTCTTCATGCTCTTCTTCGGCCTTTGTCTGGGCGACGGCGGCTACGGCTTGCTAGTGCTCATCGGCGGTCTGTTGCTTGCATGGAAGGGCAAGGGCGATGCTCGGGCGTATGGACGGCTGGGTGCTTGGCTTGGCGGTATGACTGTCTTGTGCGGCTTGGCTACCGGTACCGTCTTTGGCATCGATCTTTCCCAGCAGGACTGGGCTTTCCTGGCACCCGTCAGGCGCTACTTCATCAGCGATCATGGCATCGGTCCCATCTTTGGCTATAGCCCCATGATGGTCGTCTCCGTCGTCATCGGATTGATTCAGGTATTGCTGGGTATGGTGCTCAAGGCCGCCAAGGCTATCAAGAACTACGGCTTTGCCTATGGCATCGGCACACTCTCCTGGGTGCTTGCCATTCTCTCGGCGGTTGCCCTGTATGGTCTGCCTGCATGCGGCATTGCCTTACCCCTTGCTGTACAGTATGCGCTGTATGGTCTCATCGGTCTTGCCACCTTGGGTATCTTCTTCTACAACAATCCAGCCAGTTACAAGCGGCCGGCACTCGGCTTGCTCAGCAACATCGGCGGTGGTGTGTGGTCCACTTACGGCATGGCTACAGGACTTTTAGGCGACCTGCTCAGCTACATCCGTCTCTTTGCCCTCGGACTTACTGGCGGTGTGCTTGGCGGTGTATTTAATACGCTGGCCCTCGATCTCACGTCCTCCTGCCCCTGGTACGTGCGTTGGCTGCCCTTGGTGATCATCCTGTTAGCCGGACATGGCATCACGTTTGCTTTGAGTATGATCAGTGCCTTCGTGCATCCCATGCGTCTGACATTCGTGGAGTTCTTCAAGAATGCTGACTTCTCTGGCGGCGGCGAGGAGTACAACCCGTTTAGGACAGCGCGAGGCTCATAGCCCATAGTCCAAAAGTTCTTTATCCTCATTCCCCTCCTTGAGAGGGACTTTGGGGAGGTTCAGAAATACATAAAACAAAACATATTTATTAACCCTCATAAGACATCGTTCACGTTCATTGCGCTGTCTGGTCCGACTAAAAACAGAGAGGCACACACCATGTCAAGTAGGTTGCAACACCCCGTCGCACAGCAAGGCTGAACAAAGAATGGCGGATTATGGCTTATGACTAAAAACAAAACATTATGGAGATCTTTTTAGCTTATCTGGGCGTAGCCCTGTGTGTGGCACTTTCCGGTATCGGGAGTGCCTACGGAGTAACCATCTGCGGTAATGCCGCCATTGGTGCCTTCAAGAAGAACCCGTCGAAGAGCGGCGCCTACATGGGACTCTCTGCACTGCCCTCGTCGCAGGGCCTTTATGGCTTCGTCGGCTTCTTCATGCTGAACGGTAAGATTGCGCCGGGCATCAGCCTGCCCGCAGCTTGCGCCATCTTCGGCGTAGGTCTGGCTTTGGGTCTTGTGGCTCTCTACAGCGCTATCCGCCAGGCTAAAGTGTGTGCCAACGGTATCGGTGCCATTGGTGCTGGCCATAACGCTTTCGGTACCACAATGGTGCTGGCTGTGTTCCCCGAGCTCTATGCCATCTTGGCCCTGCTAGTGCTGATTCTCACATCAAACACGCTTTAGGTGGGTTCTAAAAATTAGCTTTGAACTATGCTTATGCTATTTTTGAGCAGGTGTGGCTTCAAGGCCGAAGAAACGTAGCGAGCTACGGTTCAAGGAATTGGAGTCGAAGATGCCAAAAAGAGACAAGCATAGACAAAGATAATCCACCTGAATTTGTTAATTATTAGAACACATCTTTAATCCAAGAGTGTGCCTCATTACGCATCCTGCCGATTGGTTCTTTTCCAATCGGCAGGATGTTTTTTTTGTTTGCAGAAGTAAGTTTCAATTCTCTTCTATTTCCTAGCTTTCTTCTTCGCTTTTTCGTATTCTTTCTTAGCCTTCTCGTAAAGCTTTTGGAATTCGGGTTCCGACATCACTCGGGCAAAGGTGATGCTGGCAGCTACGCGTCCTGCATTTACGTCGCTTTGGTAGTGGAAGCCCACGATGACGCGGCTCTGTCCCAGTTCGTAAGCCACCTTCATGATGCCCTCCGTGTGTGCGGGGTCGATGCTTGCCAACGTGAGGCCTACCAGCCAAGAAGCGTGCGTGTGGCCAGAGGGATAGCTTGTGAAGTCGGTGGGATTCTCATGGCGGGGCACTCCCGAAGGCTCCTTGAACTGCTGGTAGGGGCGTACGCGTTGGAAGTAAGCCTTGGCGCTGGCACCAGCTTGCTGTTCGGTTAGGTGCAGGCGCGAGAACAGACGAAACAGTTCGGGGTGCGTCTCGGGTGTCAGCTCCACATCGAGTTCGGGCGAGAAGCGATTCATGAAGTAGGCAGCATTGATGTTTGCGTCGGCCACAGCCAGTTGTCCACGTTCGCTGTCCTGAATCGAACGTCCCCACTGATACTGCGTCCAGTCGTAGTGGAAAAGCGGGTCGGTCAGCGTGGGTGGTGCGGGCAGCACGTTCTCCAGATGCGGTGCCACCTCCTTGGTGTAGAACGGCTCGAACTTTTCTTTTCTCACGTCGCCCTCGGCTAGGGCAGCGGCGGCGCTCATCATGATGGCCACCGACAGAAGAGCTCGTTTTGTCATAGAGATTCTTTATTGTTCAATTAGACATTTTTTGTTACGATATGCAGCATTGTACAGCGTATTATTCAGTGAAAACATTCACTTCCCACCGCAAAAGTACTAAATAATCGTTGAATACCCCATAGTTTTGTTAAAAAATCCATAAAACCTTGTGCAAATGATTTATTCGTGCTACCTTTGCCTGCGTGAAACGTACCATCAGGAGACATATTTCCGCGTGGCTTCTACTGCTGGCCTATGTGCCGTCGCTCGTCATAGCTTCGGTGCACATCCACGACTGTGAGCCTCCGACAGAATTCGACTGCGCCATGTGTGCCAGTCATGTGCCGCATGTGGCGCATCTGATTTCGGACGACTCTGCCCTCCACGACTGTGCGCTGTGTCTTTTCCTGAGTCTTACCTATACTGCCGCACCATCGGCATCCATTGATTTCCTCCGGCCCTCGACGCATGTCCCGTACGCACCGATGTGCGAGGCAGTGTTTACACGCGCGACGGGCCATGTCAACCTACGCGGCCCTCCGTTCGTTACGAATCGAGAGATGTAACCGAACTACGTATTATCTTAACGAACGGAAAGAATGAGAAATATTTTTTTCGCTGCGCTGGCTCTGTGTTGTCTTTGCGGGCCGGCAGCAGCACAGCGTCCTCAGTTGAAGTCTGGGGATGCAGAAGACGACTCTACTGACGTCTTCTTCCGCCATCTGCAACTCAGCGAGGTGGTGGTGACTGGCGTGACGGGACAGACGAAGCAGAAGCACGCCTCGGCACCCATTACATTAGTGAATGCGCGCGATATGCGCACGGCTCCTGCCCTGAACCCCGTCGACATGGTGGCTCACCTGCCCGGCATGGCACAGGTGACCACGGGTAACGGCATCTCCAAGCCCATCATCCGCGGATTGGGATACAACCGCGTAGTGGTGATGAACGACGGAGTGCGGCAGGAAGGGCAGCAGTGGGGCGACGAGCACGGACTCGAAGTCGATGGCCACAGTATCTATTCCGCCGAGGTGATGAAGGGTCCCGCCTCCCTGATGTACGGCTCCGACGCCATGGCGGGGGTGCTCATCCTGCACGATGCGCCCCTCCCCGCCGAGGGCGAGATGCGGGGCGAGGCTGCTGCAGAATACCAGACGAACAGCGGCCTCTATGGCTACACCCTGAACCTTGCAAGCAACAAATCGGGTTTTGTCTGGGATGCACGATACTCGGAGCGGGCAGCGCATGCCTACAAGAATCGCTACGACGGCTATGTGCCTGGTTCGCAGTTTCATGAGCGCAACGGACGGTTGAAGCTGGGACTGAGTAAGGGCTGGGGACACTCTCACCTCATCGGCAGTCTCTACCACCAGCGCCCTGGCATTGTCGAGGGAGAACGCGACCCGCTCTCCGGTGAACTGGAATGCGACGGCAACGTGAAGACGTATGGCCGCGCATTGCCCTTCCAGCAGGTGAACCACTACAAGGCTGTGTGGGACAATTCCCTGAACCTGCCGAAGGGTTGGCTGAAGGCCATCGTGGGTTACCAGCAGAACCGCCGGCAGGAGTTCGAGGAGGCGACGGACGAGTGCGAACTGGACTTCAAGCTCCACACGCTGACTTACGACATCCGCTACCTGACGCAGGAGTTCTCGGGCTTCAAGCTCTCGGCAGGCGCAGGAGGTATGTTCCAGCAGTCGCTCAACCTCGGCGAAGAGATGCTCATCCCCGAATACAAGCTCTTCGACATCGGCCTCTTTGCCACCGGCAGCAAGACGTGGGATAACGTCTCCCTCAACGCGGGCCTGCGCTACGACCATCGCCACCTCGACTTCCACCAGCGGAACTTCCAGACGGTGACGGGCAGCATGGGCGCCGTGTGGAACATCAGCCCGCAGTGGAACCTGCGCCTGAATGCCGCGCGCGGCTATCGTGCCCCGAACATGAGCGAGCTGGGTTCCGACGGTGTCCACGAGGGCACGTTGCGCTACGAGGTGGGCAACGCCGGGCTGAAGGCCGAGCATAGTATGCAGGCCGACCTCGGAGCCGACTTCACCTCGCGCTACTTCTCCTTCCAGGTAGCACTCTTTGCCAACCGCATCGACAATTACATCTTCGCTGCACG
>JAILBW010000219.1 GCA_024680695.1 Bacteroidaceae bacterium | reverse complement strand
GCACCTCCGCCTGCCACAGCAAGCAGAAGCGTCGGCTTGCGCAAGCGGAGGAACGAACTTAGTGAAGCAGAAGAAATAAGTCCCGACGGAACTGTTAAATCCGTGTTCGATTTCTTGTTTCTACCACGGTTAAATCGCATTTTACTGCGGGCAAATCACTGAAAGATACAGGCCGAAACTTCTGAAAAAAAGTGAAAAATGGGGGTCGCGCAGAAAAATAATTGCGATTCTGAAGCCGTATGTGAGGGAAAAGTTGTAACTTTGTGCCCTGTTATGCGCACAGAGATGAGAAGTCGGTTCATATTCCTGCTTTGCGTGCTGCTCTGCCTGAGTAGCTGTAACGAGTATTCCTATCTGCAAAAAACGAGCGATGTGGAGTACAAGTACGATGCCGCCAAGGCATATTATGCCGAGGGACGCTATCGTCGTGCCTGCGAACTGCTGTCTTCCGTACTGGCTTCGCTCAAGGGTACGGAATATGGCGAGGAGTCTTTGTTCCTCCTCGCAATGGCCAACTATAAGCACAAGGATTACGAAAGTGCCGGTGACTACTTCAAGAAGTACTATCAGTCGTATCCCAAGGGGTTATACGTAGAGCAGGCGCGCTACTATAGCGGCTATATGCTCTACAAGCAGGTGCCTGATGCACGACTCGACCAGCACTGCACCGAGGAGGCAATCGCCGAGTTTCAGTCGTTCCTCGACTATTATCCTCAGACTCGTCTGAAGGCTCAGAGTCAGGAAATGATTGCAGCGCTGCAGGACAAACTGGTGGAGAAGGAATACCTTTCGGCCAAACTCTACTTTGACATGGGCTCCTACGTGAACAACCGTGCGGGTGGGAGTAACTATGACGCCTGTATGGTTACTGCGCAGAATGCACTCAAGGATTTCCCGTTTGCCAGTGCAGAGCGCCGTGAGGAGTTCTCCATCCTCATCCTGCGCTGTAAGTATCAGCTGGCACGTCAGAGCGTTGAGGAGAAACGTGAAGCACGCTTTCGCGATGCCATCGACGAATACTATGCGTTCATGAACGACTTTCCGGAAAGCAAGTATGCCCGTGAGGCTCAGAGCATCTTTGCCGATGCCGAAAGCATTGTGAAGAAGAAAAAGCTCGACATTTCCGAGAAGGACGACTGACGGGGAGAGGCCTGCTCCCAAACCCTCTGCTGATGAGGGAAAAAAAAGAGTGAAGGATACTTGAATTAGATAAAAAATTAGATAAAGAAGAATAAACACATCAAAAGAAAATGGATTACAAGAAATCAACGGCGCCCACGAATACAGTGACGCGCGATGTAATGGATCTCTGCGAAGAAACCGGTAACATCTACGAGAGCGTAGCTATCATAGCCAAGCGTGCCAATCAGATATCCGCCGAAATCAAGGGCGAACTGAGCAAGAAGTTGCAGGAGTTTGCCAGTTCGACCGACAACCTCGACGAGATTTTCGAGAATCGCGAGCAGATAGAGATAAGCCGCTTCTATGAGCGTCTGCCCAAACCCACCCTGATGGCTACTGAGGAATTTGTGGAGGGTAAGATATACTACCGTAATCCTGCCAAGGAAACAATGAATCTTGAAGGATGATCCAGCGTATTCAGACACTTTACATGTTGCTCGCTGTCGCCGTTTGCGTGACATGTCTGTCGCTGCCTTTGGGTTACTATGTGACGGACACAGGCGTTCGGGTGGCTACGTTGAACAATCTGTGGTTTGCCTATTCGCCCGAGCTAATTGTCGAGGGAATGGTGGGTCGCAGCCTTCGCCCGTGGGCGTTGTTTGCCCTGCTGGTTATTGTGGCCTCGCTGACATGCATCAACATCTTCCTGTTCAAGCGTCGCGCCCTTCAGATGCGCATCTGCAGTTTCTGTATGATTCTGCTCGTCGGATGGTATGTCCTGTATGCCTATTTCATCTATATGATGGGCCATGGGCTCGAGGCTCATTTCCGCCCCGACTGGGAGGGAGCTTTGCCCTTCGTGGCACTCGTCCTGCTCTATCTTGCCTTCCGCGGAGTGATGCACGACGAAGCACTTGTCCGCTCGCTCGACCGGCTGCGTTGAAAAGCAAGGTATGCAAAAGAATAAAGGGGAATCCAATGGTTCCCCTTTTTTTCGTCCCTCGCGCGCGAACTATTTTATAATATCAAAGAGGTAGGACACCTTTGCAATGATGGCTCCGTTGGCACTGCGTCCGAAGGGGTCTTTTTTGCTGTTGCGAAAGATGTCGCTCAAGGCGTAGAAATAGCGGCCTTCGAGCAGGAAGTGATGTCCGCTGCGAGTACTGAGGTCAAGACCGAGACCGCCGGTGAGCCCATACTCGAACTTCCGCTCCACCTCCTTGTCGTACTGCTGGATGACATTGTTCGGACGGATGTTGTCCCACACACCACCGCCGCGTTTCTCGCTTTCCGACAGTGCGAAGCCAATCTGCGGTCCTACTGCAAGGAATCCTTTGGCACCGCCTCGTTCGCGGCCAAAGCCCAGGTTGGCCAAGAGGGGCACCTGCACATAGTTGATGGTGCGTTCGTAGGTGTTGGTGCTTGTCTCGATATTCTCTTTCCATCCCAGCTGAATGTAATTCACTTCGGCCTGGAGGGCACAGATGGCTGAGAAATACTTCTCGCAGGTGTATCTCACAGTAGTTCCAAAGGTGACTCCGCCATGATAGTCCTGCTTGATGGTCGGTACGAAGGACACCCTGTTCAGTGCGTAGCCACCGCTCACTCCGATGGCCAAGTCCCGACGCGGTTCGCCCACCTGAGCCGTTACGTAGAGCGGCATCGCGACAAGCAGCAGTAGCAGTAGGGGAGTGTGTCTCATCTCAGCGAGGTCGAATTTGCTCGATGGTCTGTTCGGGCGTGTAGTGAATGAGCTGGATGCCATGATTGGTGAATCCGCTGTTATCCTCATCGCGGGTAAACTTAAATGAGTGTTGCACAGGCTCGTATTGCAGGGTGGACTGTGCATCCTCGAACCGGTTGCCAAGCACCCAAAGTCCGTGCAGGAAGTAGTAGCCCATATCGAAGCCCATCATGCCGTAGCGTGGGAACGAGAGTCCCTGCGGATGGCGGAAGTTGGTGCTGAAACGCTGCTCGAAGTTCTCGGTCTGCGCGAGCAGCGGATTGCGGTAGTAGGGGCTGTAAATATAGGTATCGTATTTGTAGAAGTCGAGCAGTTGGCTCGAGGTGTATGTCTGCCATTCCGGATAGCCCTGTATGCTGATCTTATAGTCGGGATGTTCGGCGCAGAAATTGTTTAGCCGTGCAAACAGGACGTTCAGCGTCTTGATGCTGGTGTTGTCCGGGATGATGCAGTTTGGCCGGAACTGGTTGAGAGCGCTTTCGATGGCCAATTCGTCCCCCTCGATGTTCCATGCCCGCATGGCAATACCTCTGCGAGCCAGTTCGTTGCGGATTGCCTCGACGAATTGCTGGCCGCGAGTGTCGGAGTTGTTTGTGTTCAGTATCACATAATTGTGGTCGGGTCGTTGCGACACTATCAAGCATGCGGCATCCTTCATGACGGTGGTGCCGGAGGCCGTAGCCGAATACGTCAGGGGCTTCCCGGAAAGGTTCGAATTGTTGGCAAAGGGAATGACGAGTCTCACTCCGGCGCGGTTGCAGAATTCGGAGAGGGGCTCCACTTGCGCCGCATCGGCCGGGCCGAAGATGATATCCATGTCGGCCAACGCATCGTTTCGCAGGAGGTGTTGCATCGATTCAGCCGTCGATCCGGAATGGAATGTGTGGATGGTGAGGTTGGCACCTTCGCTCTTCACACTGTCCACAGCCATCAGGAAGCCCTGATAGAACTCGACAAGTTTTGTGCCTCGCTCCGTCTTCTCCTCCAGGGGGAGCAGTACGCCAACGCGCAATACGCGTTTCTCTATCGCAGCAGGTTCGGCCGGCTTTGTCGGCACTTCCATCACGGGAGTCATTACGATGGGCGGTTGTTCGACGACACGCGGGATCACCAGAAACGTACCGCGCTTCACCTTGTTCTTCTTAATCTGAGGGTTCGCCTTTTTCAGCGCTTCCTCCGATACGCCATACTTGTGGGCGATACTCCATAGAGTTTCGCCCTTGACCACTTGGTGCATGTTGTTCAGCGTCTCCAGTGTGGTCTGTGCATTCCCGATGAGGGGAATTATGCAACACAAAAGGAATAGTATTCTTTTCATCAGGGGACAAAGTTACGCATTTTTTCCGTCTCTTATCTACAATTTGCATGAGAAAATGTAGCTTGATTCGCGGAAAATTGCTACTTTTGCAGAAATATTGTCCGCAATGAACCGTTTTATAGCCTTTTTTGTATGTTTGTGCCCTCTTTTTGTTGTGTGGGCGCAGTCACTTCCCACTGTCGATCCGCAGGGCAAGTACATCACCGTCGAGGGCGACGAGATTGACGATGCCAGCGCCAGCCAGAGTGCACCTCTCGTAGCGCATTTCTCTGCCAATGCGAGCAATGTGGGCGACTACTCGGAACGCTACGAGTGGAAGATCTGGAAGGAGGGCGATGCCGACAATCTGCTGGTCCACCGTTCCGGAGGCAGCGAGATGAGCGAGATAGACTATACCTTCACCGAGAGCGGGTCGTTCCGCATTCAGCTCTATGCCACCTTTGTGCTCGGAAACGATACGATAAACTATCCCAAGCAGGACGAAGATGCCGAAGCAGTCTATGAACCCCTCCTGGTGAGCATCAGCACCAGTAAGCTCGATTTCCCGAATGCCATCTCACCGAACGGCGACGACTATAACGACAAACTTCGCGCCAAGGATGGATACCAGAGTATTGTCTCGTTCGAGGCTGCCGTCTTCAATCGCTGGGGAACGAAGATCTTTTCGTGGAACAATATCGAGGATGGTTGGGACGGAACTTGGCACGGACGAACGGTCAAGGACGGGGCTTATCTGCTGGTAGTCAATGCGCGAGGAGCCGACGGACGCAAGTACAACATCCGGAAGACCATCACGGTAATCTCAGGACACAACAGCAAGCGGGGCGAAACGTCTGGTGACGAACATTGACCATTGAACATTGAACAAGCCTCCTCTAAATCTCCTCCTAAAGGAAGAGACTTCCCATCCCCTCAACATCCAAATCCCTTCCCTTTAGGGGAGGGCTGGGGAGAGGCTTTGAACCCTTGAACTCTGGAACTTTTACAAAGGTTCACTCTTGAATCAAAAAGAAAATGACTCCAGCCACAGAATCTGAAGGACAAATAGTCGTACAAGGTGCCCGCGTCCACAATCTTAAGAATGTGGACGTTACGATCCCTCATCGCAGTCTTACTGTCATCACCGGCCTAAGCGGCAGTGGCAAGTCGTCGCTCGCCTTCGACACCATCTTTGCCGAGGGGCAGCGCCGATACATGGAGACGTTCAATGCCTACGCCCGCAACTTCCTGGGCAACATGGAACGCCCCGATGTCGATTATGTCTCGGGTCTCAGCCCTGTCATCAGCATCGACCAGAAGACCACGAACCGCAATCCGCGAAGCACCGTGGGCACCACCACCGAGATCTACGACTTCCTCCGTCTGCTCTACGCCCGCGCTGGCGAAGCCTATTCTTATGTGACGGGGGAGCGAATGGTGCGATATTCCGAGGAGCAGATACTCCGTCTGCTGCTTGCCGACTACGAAGGCCGCAAGGTTTGCATCATGGCTCCGCTGGTCCGCAACCGAAAGGGGCACTATCGCGAACTCTTCGAGACCATTCGGCGCAAGGGCTATCTCTATGTCCGCGTCGATGGACAGATACTGGAGATCGTCCCCGACATGAAGGTCGATCGCTATCGGAATCACGACATTGAGGTCGTCATCGACCGTATCCTCGTTCAGCAGAAGGACGAGACTCGAATAGCACAGACACTGGCAACGGCAATGCATCAGGGCGAGGGCCTGATTATGGTTCTCGACATGGAGACCGACGCTGTGCGCTACTACAGCCGGCAGCTAATGTGCCCTACGAGCGGCATCTCCTACAAGGACCCAGCGCCGCACGACTTCTCGTTCAACAGTCCGCAGGGCGCCTGTCCGCGCTGCAAGGGCTTGGGCTATGTCAATCTCATCGATGTCGACAAGGTGATACCCGACCGCACGCTTAGTGTGCGGACTGGCGGCATTGTCCCTTTGGGCCGCATGCGGCAGACGATGATTTTCTGGCAGATACAGGCAGTGCTCGTCAAGTATGGCTTCACGCTCGACACACCGCTCGCCGAAGTGTCGGACGAGGCCATTGATGAAATCCTCAACGGCTCGACGGAGCGCCTTTGCATTCCCAGCGCCGTTACGCAGACGACGAACGACTATTTCACAAACTTCGACGGACTGGTGAAGTACATCCAGCAGATGCAGGACACCGAGATGGGTGTGGCCGCACAGAAGTGGGTAGAGCAGTTCAGCCGCACCGCACCTTGCCCCGAGTGTCACGGCCAGCGCCTCAATCGTCAGGCACTCCATTTCCGCATTGCCGGCAAGAATATCATGGAACTCGCCACGATGGACCTCAGCGAACTATCCGACTGGATAGATGCGCTCCCCGAGCGACTCTCCGCACATCAGCAGAAGATAGCCCCCGAGATTCTGAAGGAGATTCGCGTCCGTCTCGGCTTCCTGCTCGATGTCGGCCTCGAGTACCTCTCTTTGGCTCGCCCCTCCGTCAGCCTTTCGGGTGGCGAGAGCCAGCGCATCCGCCTTGCCACGCAGATTGGCAGCCAGCTTGTGAATGTCCTTTACATTCTCGACGAACCCAGCATCGGCCTCCATCAGCGCGACAACGTCCGGCTCATCCGTTCGCTGAAGAATCTGCGCGATATGGGCAACACGATAATCGTTGTCGAACACGATCAGGAGATGATGGAGAACGCCGATTACATCGTCGATATCGGCCCCTTGGCCGGCCGGCGCGGCGGCGAAGTGGTGTTTCAGGGCACCTATCGCGAAATGCTTCGCCACTCTACGCTCACCTCCGACTATCTTCGCGGTCTTCGTCGTATTCCTGTTCCCGCGCATCGCCGTCCGGGGAATGGCCATCAGCTGGTGCTTCGTGGCGCTTCGGGCAACAACCTCAAGCATGTCGATGCCGCCTTCCCGCTTGGCTGCCTCATCTGTGTGACGGGAGTCAGCGGCAGCGGCAAGTCATCGCTCGTCAACGATACGCTGCAGCCCATCCTCTCCCACCATTTCTATCGCTCCCTGCGCGAGCCGCTGCCCTACGATGCGCTCGATGGTCTGGAGTTCATCGACAAGGTGGTCGATGTCGACCAAAGTCCGTTGGGACGCACTCCACGCTCGAACCCAGCGACTTACACTGGCGTCTTCAACGATATCCGCTCGCTCTTCGTGGAACTTCCCGAAGCCAAGATACGGGGCTACAAGCCCGGACGCTTCTCGTTCAATGTCAAGGGCGGACGCTGCGAGGCCTGCGGTGGCAACGGCTACAAGACCATCGAAATGAACTTCCTGCCCGATGTCACCGTTCCCTGCGAAGTGTGTCGCGGCAAACGATACAATCGTGAGACGATGGAGGTGCGCTTCCGGGGTAAGAGCATTGCCGACGTTCTTGACATGACCATCAATCAGGCTGTTGAGTTCTTTCAGAACCAGCCTTCGATACTCGGCAAGATAAAGGTGCTGCAAGACGTCGGACTCGGATATGTGCGGCTTGGACAACCCAGTACCACACTCTCCGGCGGCGAGAGTCAGCGCGTAAAACTCGCAACCGAACTCGCCAAGAAGGATACAGGCCGCACTCTCTACATCCTCGACGAACCCACCACCGGTCTGCACTTCGAGGACATAAACATCCTCCTTGGTGTGCTCAATCGTCTGGTTGACAAGGGAAACACCGTAATCATCATCGAGCATAATCTCGACATTGTGAAGTCGGCCGACTGGCTCATCGAGCTTGGTCCCGAAGGCGGGCAAGCTGGCGGGCAGGTGCTCTTTTCAGGTACTCCCGAGGAAATGGTTGCTCAGGGCGTTGGCCACACTGCCCGCTATCTGGCTCCGATGATTAAATGACTATTGCGGCGCTTTCCATTATGAAAAATGCAAATCTGTCCTGTCCGTAATATAGTTTTTCGGCCGTCGAAGTGTCACTTCCAATTGGACTGGATGATGCTTTGAATATGAAGGAGTTAAATGCCATCTGGCTAAACCCTGGCGAGGCTTGAATTTCTGCTTGCTGTCGCAGGAGCCGATGCTTGCTGTCGCGGGAGCCGATGCTTGCTGTCGCGGAAGCGGATGCTTGCTGTTGTATTTTTACTCGCAACTCACAATGTTTTGCATTTTGCATTTTGCATTTGGCTTCAATATATATTGATGCACTCCTTTGCTTGAGGAAACTTGAATCTCGGAGCCCTCATTTCTGGTTCTTTATCTGCTCAAGTGCGCGGCAGAGTTGGTCGGGGCACGATGTCGGCTTGGCACCGCAGCGAATGCCGTTTAGGCGCTCTATCACATCGTCCACCTTCTGTCCCGTCACCAGCCGGCTGACGCCCTGCAGATTACCGTTGCAGCCGCCCACGAAGAACACCTGCTGAATAACGTTGTTCTCGTCCACGGTAATGTCAATGAGCTTCGAGCATGTTCCCTGCGTCTGATACTGAATATGTTTCATGTTCCGTTGATTTGTCTGAATTCAATTGATTCGTTTGTTGACTGACTCTCTTTGTTACTGGTTATGCGTGGCGTGATACTTTTATGCGTCGCGACAGACCGATGGCACCAGTGGGACAGACGAGGCGACAGAGGTGGCAACCGACGCACTTGGTGCCGATGATGCGAGGCAGGCGTGTAGCGGTGTCGAAGCTGATGGCCTGATGTCCGCCGTCCTCGCAGGAGAGATGGCAGCGGCCGCACCCGATGCAGCGCTCACGGTCGATTTTCGGGAAGACTTTCGTGTCGCGGTCGAGGTCGGAGGGCTGCACGAAGTTGGGCAGTTGCTCGCCGACGAGCGTTTCCAGTTGGTTGATGCCGCGCTCGGCCATGTATGTCTGCAGGCCCAGGATGAGGTCGTCGATGATGCGATAGCCGTACTGCATCACTGCGGTGCACACCTGCACGTTGCGGCAGCCGAGCTGGATGAACTCGAGGGCGTCGCGCCACGTTTCGATGCCGCCGATGCCACTCAGTTCCACGGGTTTCCATTGTATGCCTCCGAGCACTTTGGTCGATGCTATCTCGTAGATGTATCGCAGTGCAATCGGTTTCACGGCGCGGCCCGAATAGCCGGAGACGGTGAACTTGTCGCACACTGCCGACTGGGGCGACATTGTCACGCTCTTGATGGTGTTGATGGCCGAAATGGCATCTGCGCCAGCGAAGTAGGCACTCATGGCTGGGTGCCTCATGTGGGTGATGTTGGGCGTCATCTTGGGGATGACGGGTATCTTGACGTGCGACTTGACGTAGCTGGTATAGACGGCGACCAACTCGGTGTTCTGTCCCACGTCGCTGCCCATGCCTGCCACTCGCATTTGAGGGCACGAGAAGTTCAGCTCCACCGCATCGCAGCCGACATCCTCGGCCATCTTTGCCAGTTCTACCCACTCCTCCTCATACTTTCCCATGACGGAGGCTATGACGACCTTCGAGGGGTAGTTCTTTTTCAGTCGGCGCAGGATGTCGAAGTCCACTTGGTAGGGGTTTTCGCTCAGTTGCTCCATGTTGCGGAATCCGGCAAACGATGTGCCTTCCTTCACTGCATCGAACCGTGGCGACACCTCGCGGATTTCCTCCTTGCAGATGGTCTTGTAGAATACGCCGGCCCAGCCTCGGTCGAAGGCTCGGGCCACCATCTCGTAGTTGGTGCATATCGACGACGAGGCAAGGAAGAAGGGGTTCTCGCAGTGGATGCCGCAGAAGTAGATGTCGAGGGCAGGCAGGGCTGTGCCCGATGCAGCGTCGGTGCTGCATGTCGAACGTAGTATCTCACGGATTCTTATCGGCTTGTCGTAGTGAATGCAAGCCTGCTCGGCGCGTTCGAGGTCAGCCTCGCTGCATTCTGCTATCCATCGTCCTGCATTCTTGGCATTGTCAAATCGGATGGCGCGGATGGCTCTTGCCGGGTTGCCAGTCTTACACGCTTTCGTGCAGGGAGCGTCCTCACACAACAGGCAGCGTGTAGCCTCTTCTTTAATCTGTATCATAGCTCGTTGTCGTTAAGTGTGTTTTTTGACGTGGTCTTGTGCGAAAAATAGTGTCACATCATAGACGCTTCGGCCCTCTGAAACGCCTTCTGCGTCGTGTAGTAACTGCCCTGCAGAGGGGAGTCATTGTCCTCTTCCATTCGCCTCACTTGCTTGATGCGCTACAAATTTACATAAATTTCTACAATATTGAAGAATCTTTTCACAACTTATTGCTACTTTAACTTCGTTGAAGTCATTTTCGTTCGGAAAAGCACAAATATATTTGGCGTTTCTCTCACTTATTCGTAACTTTAACTTCGTTGAAGTCACTTTCGTTCGGAAAAGCTTAAATAAATTTTGCTTTTCTCTCACTTATTCGTAACTTTGTGGACAAAAGAGTGAAAAATAATCAAGTGAACTATGGAACGAAGAGAGTTTATCTACAAATCGTCAATGTTGGGCGCAGGCATGCTGCTAAGTCCCACACTGACGCGCGCCGCTGGCAAGAAGGTGGGCGCAAACGACAAGATTGGTGTCGGACTGATAGGATGCAACAGCATGGGGTTCGGCGACCTGCAGGCATTCCTCAAGAACGAGGAAGTAGAATGTGTGGCAATGGCCGATGTGGACCAGGGCGTGCTCGACCGTCGGGTGGCAGACGTGGAGAAAATTCAGGGACGCAAGCCCAAGGGCATCTACAAGGACTGGCGGCGGCTGATTGACGACAAGCATGTCGATGTGGTCATCGTCGGCACTCCCGACCATTGGCACTGCCTGCAGCTGGTGGCTGCTTGCGAAGCAGACAAGGATGTCTATTGCGAGAAACCGCTTGGCAACAGCATCGAGGAGTGTAACATCATGGTGCGCGCCGCCGAACGCTACAAGCGAGTGGTGCAAGTGGGGCAGTGGCAGCGTAGCGACCCACATTGGCAGGATGCAATGGACTTCGTGCACAGCGGCAAGCTGGGGAAGATTCGCACCGTGCGCGTCTTCTCGTATCAGGGCTGGTGCCCCTCCATTCCCGTGAAGGACGACTGCCCTGCACCCGAAGGCGTGGACTACGATATGTGGCTCGGACCGGCACCCAAGCGTCCATTCAACCCCAACCGCTTCCACTTCACCTTCCGCTGGTTCTGGGACTATGCGGGTGGACTGATGACTGACTGGGGAGTGCATCTGCTCGACTATGCCCTCTACGGGATGAACGTGACGGCGCCGAACTCCATCATGGCTTCGGGCGGCAAGTTTGGCTATCCCGACGATGCGTGCGAGACCCCCGACCTGCTGCAGACCATCTATACGTTCGACGACTTCACGGTGATGTGGGACCATGCCATCGGTATCGACGACGGTGCCTACGGCCGCAGCCATGGGCTCGGTTTCGTGGGTGAGAACGGCACGCTGGTAGTGAATCGCGGCGGCTGGGAAGTCATTCCCGAGAAGGTGAGCGGGAAGCAGCGCATGGAGGCTGTCGAACTGCACAAACCCTATGGCGGAGGCGGGCTTGACCTGCACGTTAAGAACCATCTGGAATGCATCAAGGCGCGCACACCCGAGAAGTGCAACGCCAGCATTCAAATCGGTGCGCATATTGCTAAGTTCGCTCATCTGGGCAACATCGCCTACCGCACCGGAAAGAAGCTCGCCTGGGACGGTGTCACCTTCCACGATGCCGAGGCCGACACCTACCTCTGCAAGGAGTATCGCAACCCGTGGAAACTGCCGAAGATTTAAGGCGGATGTCCTAATATTCAATAGACCATGAATATGAGACTGAAACTATTATCCGCTGTCCTGTGCCTGTTTGCGACAGCAACGTTTGCCGCAGAGCCCCTTCGCGTGCGCGTATTATCTATAGGTAACTCGTTCAGTCGCGACGCCTTTGCCTATGTGCCCTTCCTCATCGAGGAGTTTGTCCCTGACGCGGAGGTCGATTTCGGCATCCTCTACATCGGCGGGTGCAGTCTGGAGCGCCATTACAACAATCTGGTAGGGGAGAAGCCCGACTATGAATTCGACTACTACAAAGCCGGTGCTGGGAAGTGGAGTATCGAGAAGGGTGTCACGCTGCAGCAGGGAGTGGAACGCGAGGATTGGGACATCATCATCCTGCAGCAACAGAGCGGGCGTTCGCGCTACTTCGACACTTATCAGCCCTATCTGAACGACCTTCTGGAATACCTCTCGCAGGCAAAGCCTCGGGCTACGACTGCATGGCTCATGACGCAAGCCTACGGCACTGGCTACAAGAATCTCGACGGCATGACGAGCGACGAGATGTGGGCCAGGGTGAATGCTTCCAGCCAGCGTGCGTTTGAGGAAACTTCCATCAAGTTGCTGATTCCCGCAGGCACAGCCATACAGAATGCGCGCTACACCAGCCTCGACCGTCTCGGCAAGGCGGGTCATCTGGTCAACGACGGCTTCCACTTGCAGGAAGGCATTCCAGCATTGATTGAGGGACTGGTGACTACACAAGTCATCCTGAAGCACTTCGGTGTGGATGTCGATGTCGAGAAGAGCCGTCTGAAGATTACTCCTGAGTGGCGCGAAGAACGTCGCACACCTCAGCCCCACGGAGAACCAGAGGAAGCAACGGATGAGGAATACATCCTTGCCCGCCGCTCTGCCAAATGGGCACTCGAATCGCCCTGGCAACTGAGAGTGGTGGAAGAATGATAGTGTAATTCATAATTCATAATGCATAATTCATAACCTTACAACCTCACAATGTTTCGCAGAATAACAACACTACTGCTGTCGCTGATGTGTGCGACAGGCTTATGGGCAAAGGCCATCGAAGTTACCGTCAGTTACTACCAGACACTCGAGTCGGCCATTGCCCAGCAAACGGATGACTTGGAAAGTATCACAGAATTAACCGTGCACGGTCCCTTGGATGACTATGCGATGGACATGTGGAGGGAGATGCCCAACCTGGAAGTACTCGACCTGGGCGATGCACAGATCACATCGACAAGCTCAGGGCAGGCTGAAACCTTCTTGGGTTGTTACGCGCTGATGAAGCTGCGGCGTGTAGTGCTTCCCCCCAATACGAAGATTATTGATTCTCAGGCCTTCTTTTATTGCATTAGCCTCGAGGATATCACCCTGCCTGCCACAGTGGAGCAGGTGGGCTACTCGGCCTTCGGTTCGTGTACGAAGCTGACGTCTATCTCCTTGCCATCAAGCTTCAACACGGCAGGCGGCTATGTCTTTATAGGATGCAGCAGCCTCACCGATGTCTTTTGTTATTCCGCATCATACGAAGGTACTTTGCTCGACGGCTTTGACGACGAGAACGAAGAGGTGGGCCGTGTCACTCTGCATGTACATTCCTCGCTCGTGGAATACTTCCGTCAGAAGGAGTCTTTTGCGAAAGTTAATGTCGTGGGCATGAACTTCAATTTCACCAGCTTAGCTCTGAGCCGACCGACCACTATCACAGACATTAGCAACTATCAGGGAGCCGATGTCTCGTTCCGAATGGGCGAGGTTGTCAACATGGAGACATTCGAGAGCAGGCATTCGATGGGATCGCTCACCCTCGATGCGCCAACCACTCCGAAGTGGGAGGTAGGTCGCTTCTCGCTGCCTGTAAGCTTTTACGAGAGCGAGACAAAC
>JAILBW010000159.1 GCA_024680695.1 Bacteroidaceae bacterium | reverse complement strand
GCGTGAGGTGGATTACGTATTCAGCCCCGTACCCGAGACTCGCACCTATGCCATCTACGACACCGACCTCAACGGCGGTGTGCAGCGTGTGGCATGGAATAAGTGGACTTCCTACAACCACATCCTCGGATTGGGCACGTCTCCCGACGAACCCATCTATATTGCCCTCGAGCTGGTGAACGACGGCGACGCCTTCTATGGCGCAGAGGGTCTCGTGCCCCACGGCTGCACGTTCTACCTCGTGGCCAACTTGAACCCCAAGACGGGCGTGGGCTACGAATACGGCTCGCTCGACCAGATATTCCTGCGCGACTACGGTACAAAGGTGAATCTGACCATCACCCGCGGTTGGCGCGATAAGAACAATGATGGAGTGCCCGACCCCGACCTCGACGACGAGGGGAACCCCAAGCCGCTCACTGGACTGGCTACGGCGACATACTGCATACCCGTCATCCCAATCGAAAGCACAACATTCGAGGTGGGATTCTCGGTGAGCCTGTCGTGGAAGGAAGGGATTACTTTTGAGGAGATGGAATTTTAAAACATATAGTAATAAAGAAAAAGCAAATAGTATTAACCAACCAATTTCATTTACATGAAGAAAATTCTTTTTGCCTGCTCAGCTGCTATAGCTCTGACAGGAATTGTGGCACTGAGCAGCTGCTCGAGTAAGGACGAGGTGCCCAGCAACGTAGTCGTTGACCAGAACGGCACGAAGGGTGTGAAGCCCGAATTCGTGATCTCGATCCCCCGTACGGTGATTGCCACCCGTATGACGGGCGATGTAACCCAGAAGGACGGTACTGTAGCACAGTTCCGCGGCCTGGACAACATCCGTCTGATTTCCTTCGCCGGAACGCCGACGACCTCCTCGGTGAAGCTCTCCGACATCCTGCGACTGAGTTCTATCAGCACGCTGAAGAACACACCGAACATGAACTACAAGGTGTATGCCGACCAGTTCGTGCCCGTGGGAACGAAGAACTTCCTGTTCTATGCCAAGGCAGTGGACAACACGGCCGAGACCGACATTACCTCGATGGACGACAAGTTCCACTTCGGTTTCCTGAAGTACACAGGTCTGACGGATGCTGAGTTCAACACGCCCAACGACATCGTGTTCAGCCTGGAGCAGATTAACGAGAACGGCGACCGTCAGGCTGGCGACCCCGTGGGGCAGGCCCTGGTGAAGTTCATCACTGACCTCGCAAACACCACCGTCGGCGCACCTGCTGTTGCCCCCGATAACAAGTGGAGCACCACGACCAACGCTACGCTGGCTCCTCTTTACAAGGCCTTCATTGGCGTGACCACCGGTTCGTCGAACAGCATCGCTGTCATCCTGAGCAAGATTTACAACGGACTGAAGCACGTGCAGTCCACCGATCCCGCTTATGAGCTCGCCAAGTCGCTGAAGGCTCAGATTGAAGCTGCCTGCACCGAGACTCCTATCTCTGGCGCACCCGTGAAGCTGAACAGCACCTATGCTGGCTATCCCGCCAACATCGGTCTGCCCGACGGTGCTGTCCGCGTACGCTGGAATGTCACTGGCCTTACCCCCAACATCTTCGTGGACATCACGGCCAACTACAACCTGGGCAACAAGGTGCCCATCACCAACTATGTATATCCCGCTTCTCTCTGGTACTACACCAGCTCGCCGCTGAAGGCCTCCACCGAGATTGAGTCGAAGGAGTACGAGACGGCTGGAAACTGGGACGGTGTGATTAACAGCGTGTATAACGCTGCTACCGATGAGGTACAGGACAACACCCAGTCCGTGGCTATGGTAAACCAGGCCAACTATGGCGTGGGCCGTATGGAGACCAAGATTACCATGCCCGCCGGCACCTTCTATGACGGCAACGGCGAAGAGGTGGAAGTTGGCACGGGCTACACCCTGAAGGGCTTCCTCCTGGGCGGACAGTGCAGCGCAGGCTTCGACTTTGCTGCTAAGGGCGACGAGAACTACACCATCTACGACCGCGAGATGGCCAGCTCCTCCATCATTGCCAAGCCGAACACCACCACGGGTACTGCCAACCAGACGCTGGCTCTGCAGACCAAGAGCAACCAGGTGATCTATTGCGCACTGGAGCTCGTGAACGGTGGTGAGGAATTCATGGGCGCCGACGGTCTCATCCCCGCAGGCGGCACGTTCTACCTGACCGCAAAGCTCGACCCGACCACCGCATCGAACTACGAGCTGGGCACCCTGGATAAGATTGTGATGCAGGATCACGTGACGAAGCTCACCATCACCATCAAGAACGGTGCTACCACCGTGGACCGCGACAAGGACGGCAACCCCGATGTATATGTGAAGGATGGCGACGGCAAGCCCACTGGTGTGGATAAGGACGGCGACGGCGTTGTGGATCCCTACGACATCGACGGCGACGGTAACGACGATACCTTCATCACCGATCCCGACCACGGCGGTCCCGGCTGGGATACCGATGGCGACGGCGAGGTGGATATCCCTGTAACTCCCGACAAAGACGGCAACTATCCCAACCAGCCCAATGTGAACGAGGGTCTTGGCAACGCCACCAACGGTCTGCCTAACCTGAACAGCCCGGGCATCGAACTCGGTACCTCTGTGAACCTCGAGTGGCAGCAGGGTCTGATCCTGAATCCCGAAATCTAAGAATAGCTTAGGAACCCCTAGGATGCCCTGGGAATCCCTAGGAAGTCCTAGGACATCCTAAAAAAACTATGATGAAATATCTGCAGAAACGACATCACAATACAGTGCTCTTTGTGAGCCTGTGCCTCCTTGCAGCCCTTGCGAGCTGCAAGGAGGGCGATGCCGTATTCTCGGATATTGACAACCCCACTTATGACTTTCGAGCCGACAGGGAAGTGCCTGTCGATATCTTTATGAGCATCTCATCGGTACGGCCGACGGAGACGCGTCTTTCGAATTTTGTTACTCAAGTGAATCAGAGCACTGCACGTCTGGTCACTGACTTCCACATCATTCCATACGGTGTGACGGGACGCAAGATACAGGCCGACGATACCCCGTATTACGGGTCTGTTGGCAGCATGGCGTCCGTGACTGCAGATGCAGCTTACCACTATTACGGCGAGGCCTTTGATATGCCTATTGGCACAGCCTCGTTCCTCTGTTACTGCCGCGCCGTGCCTGAGACAAGCAGTAATAAGGTGACGAACGGCTCCATCGTTCTGCCCAACCTGAACAATCGCGTAGCGCCCAGCAACTACACGTTCTCGCCGGATGTCATACATCCCGATCTTGACGATACTACAACTCCAGCCTCACCTGCAGTGCACGAGACGGCCCAGCGCATCGCTGACTACATGACCTCGATTGCCCATGCCGGCGGTTGGCCCAGTTCCACCGACCCGAGCTGGCAGATGCTCTTCCAGTATTTCACCAACGAGAGCGAGTTGATAGCCGGAAGCAGCAGCAGTGTGAAGGCATTTATCACGGAACTGAAGAAGGGCGTGGATGAACAGGAAAGCAGCGAACTTAAAACAGCCGTCCTTGCGGCCATTGACTTTACAAATCTGGATACCCATGTGCCCGCCGATTTCCCGGCAAGCATCGGCCTGCCCGACGGATCGGCCGTGCTGAGATGGAACGCGCTGCCCGGGAAGATGAAGTTTGAGGTGCAGACGCAGGCAACCACTATCAAGAATATGGTTAGCCAGGATCTCTATGTGTATCCACCCGAACTTTATTTTTATGCAAACAGCCAAATCCAAACCGCGAACCGCAACATATCAATCTCCGAGTATTCGGGCAAGACGTGGGCGCAGGTATTGGAATTATATCCGAACGGCAACATCGTCACCGCAGCCACACGCGGCATAGCTGTGCAAGACCAACTGCGCTATGGTGTGAGCTGCTTGAAAGCTACTGTGAAGGCCAATGCCGCCACTCTGTTGGATGCCGACGACAAGGCCGTCACCCTTGGTACAGACAAATTCCCGCTTACGGGCTTGCTCATGAGCGGTCAATATAAACAAGACTTTACCTTTACGCCGACCAGCGACGCGACCGAGTATGTGCTCTACGACAAGTCGTTCAGCGGCGTCTATCTACGGAACTTCGAATCACCGGACACGCCGCCGGCATTCTCCACGCTCTCCTTCCAGAGCAAGGAAATCACCGATCCGGTGTGGTTCGCCATCGAGTTCCAAAACAATAGCGAAGAGATATTCCGTGGCAACAACGGACTGATATACCCCGGCACAAAGTTCTACTTGGTTGGGGCTATATACCGGGAGAAAAATCCAACAGAGGGCGTGGACTGGCAGACGCGTGTATTTACGAAAGGTCACATCACGGAGATTGAGGTCACCGTGAACAGTCTGAAGAATGCCTACAACGTGGTGCCCGACTTGCTGTCGGGACGCTTGGAAGTGGGCGTACAGCTTGTAACGAATTGGATTGAGGTGACAACCACCGATGTTGTGTTGAAGTAGTGAAGAAGAAGTGAGAGACATAGTAAAGATATTAGGTTTGATAGCAGTGCTAATGCTGACAGCATGCAAGTCCGGCAGCGAATATGGCGATCTGGAGGACCAGAATTGCTATTTAACTGTGTATGTCTATTCTCCCGGCAATCCCATCCCGACCCGTGCCGAAACGAACTATAAGGATGCCACGGTTGACGAGAACAAGATAAACACGCTCCAGTTGTGGGTCTTCAAGCATGCCGACGGCGAGCTGGTGGGTTATTTGGAGGCGTCCAACGTCACGCTGGGTTTGGTCGCTGGCGATAATCCTCCCCCCTTCCGCATGCTCGTGAAGCGCGAGTTTGCCGACTATCCCGAGAATGTTGATGTCTATGCCGTGGCCAATGTGACGAGTACCAACTGCGGTCACGCGTTCACCCGACTAACCACGCGCGACGAACTGGATGCTGCCGCGTTGCAGGGCGACTATTTCGGTGTGCGTGATGGTCACCGGATTGAAGCGGTGCCAGCCGCCGGCTTGCCCATGACGGCCGTGCTGAAGAACCAAGGTATTTATGGTCGTTTTCCAGCTCTGCGCATCGGTACGGAAAGCCAGATGGCCACGCTGAAGCTGACCCGTGCCGTGTCGAGGCTTCGTTTCGTGCTCTGTCGTGGACCTAAGACGGACGAACAATCCAACGGCGCAGATGTTCCTTCTCACATACTTACTGCCATTACGTCGCTCCAGTTGCATGGCGCGCAGATATCCGCGCAGTCGTATCTCATGCTGAACGAACCCTTCGACGATTCCCTCAATCCCACCAATCCATTGAGCGAGAGCCGTATTCGCATCGAACCTAATCTCTATGATGATACTCCCCTCAACTTTGTATATCCTGCGGGCGAGGGTTATGAAGCGCGCTCGATAGACCCCGCGGACATTCCGTTCTGCTATGCGGATGATGATGTCAACAAG
>JAILBW010000155.1 GCA_024680695.1 Bacteroidaceae bacterium | reverse complement strand
CCCGTCGATAATCTGATAGGTATCTTCTGATGTAGGCATCAGATACATGAGCATGCCTGTGCCCGAGGCATAGTCCAAGACCCTGCTATTGGTTCGTACTACGGGTTTTGCCTTCGTCAAGTCCAGGACAAGACGGCTTGTGAGCTGGAACTTCTCGTTGCTTTTGTCGGTCCTGACGGTCATTACCTGCTGTGCCTGTGCCGTCATGCCTGCGGTGATTAGCAGGGCCGCGATGATTGTCTTTATCGTTTTCATTTTTTTTAAGTTTTTTAGTTTTTTAGTTTTTTAGTTTTTAAGTTCCGAACTCATAAACTCATAACCACTTTGTTAGGTGTCAGGTTTTAAGGTCGCTTTGCTTTCAGGTTTTAAGGTGATTTTAGTGCTTACAACCTCACAACCTCATAACCTCATAACCTCATAACCTCACAACCTCATAACCTCATAACCTCACAACCTCATAACCTCATAACCTCATAACCTCATAACCTCATAACCTCATAACCTCATAACCTCACATTACCATATATCTTCCGGCTTAACGGGATTGTCGTAGACGGCCTCGGGGCATAGCTCGAAGTAGTCCATGTAGAGTTTCTTCTGCTCCGAATCCATGACGGAGCGGAAGCGCACATAGTATGTCTCGCCAGCCTTCATCTGACCGCGCCACAGGATGCGCCGCAAGCATTGGCTGTTGTTCGCGCTGCGTGCAGCGCCACTGTTGGAATTGACAGACTTTGCCCCCTTCATCACACCGTGCTGCCGCAGACGCAAATCGACGGAGGCATCGTACGTCTCGTCGTTGGTATCGTCTTCCCAGCCATAGTTCAGGATGTCTGCCGAACTTCTGAAACCCCGGGTCATGTCCATCGGGAGTCCCAGAGGCGGCAGGTTCTCCTTGTCCGTGCCGAAATACACTTGGCAGATACCTCCGTTGTTATTGACCAGTTCCCCGTAGCGCAGTTCATACACGCCATCCACCGGCACGGGCGGCAAGCGCAGCGTGACGTCATAGCGTTCGCTGAAATGTAGTTCATCGCCCTGCAGGTTACACCAGTCGTAGCCGTAGGCGTTGTAATAGATGCATCGTGTTTCGTCGCTTATCGTCAGGGCATCCAAATAGGGATACTGTCTCGTAGGCGGAATATAGACATGCTGATGGCGTTCGTCGTTGGCAGGATATTTGCGGATGTCGTTGCTCATGAACTCGGGGAAGAGGCTCGTCACGTCGAAGCGGATGCGCTCGCGGCTCAGGTTGCGTCGTGTGGCATCGTCGTAGGCGAGCAGGCCGCTGATGGGATAGACGATGGCGTTCGGGATTTCCGTCAGCGCATGCTCCACATCGATGCGCAGGCCCTGCTTGTCGGGGTCGCAGGACATTTCGTGCCCCGTGCCCTTGCGTGCATTGTCGATGGCGGGGAAGCGGTTCAGGTAGATGCCCTGGCTCTCGGCCGACTCGTAGGTCTTCAGCAGCCGGCGCTCGCCCATCGTCGTGTAATACTCCATCACGGGGATGCTGAGGCGGTCGGGGTTGGCCGCCGAATAGCCATACTCATTGACGTGGAGCACCAGCTTGTCGGGCCGCACCCGCATGGGGAGCAGGTGGTAGGTGACAAAGCGGTAGAGTATGTTGTCGGAGCTGGCAAAGTCATCGCCCGTCGTGGCGTCGGGGTAGAGTTGCCGGGCCACGATGTAGTTGCGCACATCGGCGGGCGTGATGGCCTTGTAGTCCTTGCCGATGGCTTCCTCCCAGAACTCGTCGGGCTCGGCGAAGAGTGTGTAGCCGTAGTAGCGATGTCGAGGTGCACTGAACGTATTGCTGTTGTAAGAGTAGTCAGTGTAGTCACTGATAACCCCCTGCTGGTACAGTTTCTCGTATTCGTAATCCATTATCAGGTCCATTGAATGGCAAAGGCCGCAGGCTTCTACAAGCTTTGCAGCGACGAGCACGCCTTTCTCCTGCTTCTGTATCACATCCTGCAGATAGGTGCCGAAGCCATCCTGAGCATGCAAGGCAGCGCAAAGGAGGCTGCACATTATTAGTATATATGTCTTTTTCATAAGTCTGAATCCTATTTAGTGAAACCTAACACGCCATCTATCTGGTGAATCACGATGTTGGAGGCACCGTCCAGCGTGATGCGCTTGGAACTGGTGCTCATGGGTACTCCGACGGGCGAACTGGAACACTGTATGTCGCGCGCCAGCACATTCCGTTGGCCGACGACGCGGCGGGTGGTGCCCTGGGCGTCAGTCACCGTCATCTCGCCGTTGCCCAATGCATGCACCTTGAGCTTCGGAGCGATGCCCAGCTCTGGGTCGATGTAGGGGATCGTGTAGGCGCGTTCTGCGGCAGGTTCCTTGTCGGCCAGCGCTGCGCCATAGTGGAAATGGCCGCGGATGAAGCTTGTCAGTCGGTTGATCTTCTCCTGAATGCGCAGGCTGTCCTCGAAGGAGGCCAGCTGGCTGGTAGGTTCTTCGGTGACATTACCTTCCCCATCCTCATATCTCTCCGTCTTGCAGTGGCTCTCATAGTCGCTGGCAATATCGTCCCATGTGGGCAGGCCCTGGGCGATGGCGGCTTCGATGGCCTCGTTGGTGGGCACATAGAGGGTGAGCGACTCGTTTTCGGCGAACTGCAGGTTGTAGTCGAGTCCGTTCTTTCTCTCGAAGACGGTGTATTTCCTCATCGCGCTGCGACGCTCGCTCTGGCTCATATTGTTGTCCACCAGACCGCAACCGGAGATGAGCCCCTCGTCCACCTCGCAGAGAGTGAAGAAACGGGCATAAGGATTCGTGGCATACCACTGTGCCTCGTTTTCCGTCCTTTCCCAGCCTTCATCGTCGGTCAGTATGCTATACGCGCTGCGCCATGTGGGGATGGTGGGTGCGTCGAGCGTATAGGTCTCTCCGTTCTTGAGTGTCTCGAACGCCTGCGTCACGTTGCAGGCATGGATGCCGAGCGTGTCCTTGCTGATTCCTTGGCGTTGGTTCTCCATCTGGAAGCCGCCCATCACCTGTGTGATGTGGCCAGCCTCGTCGCGCACCACCCTTACGATGGTGCCGCCCAGCGTCTCGAAGTATTCGTTGCGGCTGTGGATGTTCTGTCGTTCGTTGTTCAAGATTACATGGCTGTATAGGACATCCTTCAGCCGGTTGGTAACCTCGGCCTGTTGGACAGAGGCGCCCTGTCCTGAGAAGGGCCTTCCAACGGTGCCTGTAGCGGGGTCGTAGCTGACGCACTTCGTGTTGATGGGGAAAGCCTGGTTCCGGTAGCTGAACTGAATGAGGCGCTTCGAGGTACTATTGAACGAAGCGGGGTCATAATAGAACTGCATGGCCTCGTCGCTGGGCAGGAAGAAGGTGATGTCCTGCTGCGGAGCCTTCAGATAGGTGTAGAAGTTCGTGCCCATGTAGTCGGTACCCGACGAGCCGTTGTAGATGGCCCACTTTATGATATTATTAGAAGTACTGAGGTACGCAGGCGCAGTCACACTCAGATAGTCGGCAGGGCCATAGACAGCATCCATCACATAGACGGCGCCGTTGCTGGCCAGCAGGCAGGTGTCGATCTTCTCCCTGTCCTCGGCGTAGAAGAGCTGCTCCTGTGCATCGTCGCGCAGACGGGTCATCTTGCTGGGTACGGAACCCACGAAGGAACGCATCATGATGATGTTCACAAATGCCTGCATCGTCCCCAAAGGTATCTGGTCGATGGCCTGAAAGAGTTCCTCTTTTGTCGTGCAGTCAAGCATGGAGATGTTGGCGTAGGTGAGGATGAGTTGCTGGCCTCCGCCCTCCTTGAAGTAGCGCCACATGGCCTCGTCGCTGGGCACGAACATGGCGGCCATGTCCCGCTCGGGGGGCACCTCGTCGTAGTAGCCGTGCCATGCGGGGTCGAACTTCAGCGAGGGGATGATGTCATAGGAATATTCATCAAGGTAGGGATTGTAAGGGGAGAGAGGCAGATAGTGGTTGTCCGGTTCGTTCGACAAGCGCAGGTGGCCGTAGCTGTTGTCGGAGAAGTAGCGCTTCACGAAGATGCTGTCGGTCCACTCGGGGTCCTCGGCTTTCTTAGCGAGCGTGAGTTCCTCGTCGTAGAACGGGGCGCAGTAGCGGTCGAGGATGTGGCTGAAGATGTCGGTGCGTCCGTTGGTGCGTATCACCTCAGCCATGCTGGACAGGGGCACTATCGGACGGTCGATGGTGTGGAGACAGCCGTTGCCTGTCGGCGTCTTGCTCTCCTCTTTCGCACCGTTCACGAGCGTCTTGCCCATAGCCTTTCCTCCAGTGATGATGGCATAGTCCTCGTCCGTGATATTGTTCTCCCGCAGGAACTCGGGTGTCAGCATCAGTGTCATCGGCTGCGAATGGTCGGTCAGCAGGGCAATGCCGCGACCGCCGTTCTCGGGACGGAATTGCGCCCAGTAGTCTTTCACGCCGGAATTGTAGTGACGGGGGATTCCCTCGGTCAGGATGGGGATGGAATCAATTGGGGAAACGAACATGCCGACGCGCATCTTCTTGCCCCTCCAAGCACTGCCTTCGCCGCAGGCATGGCCAATGCTTGCGCTGGCAAGGAGCCGTTTCTGTGCCCGACTCAGCCGCTCGTAGCTGGTGGCCCCGCGCCAGGGGTTCCCCTCGGGCAGTTTGGCGTTCTCCGCAAAGAAGCTGCGCCAGTGGTCATCGTCGGAGGCAAAGACCGTCAGGTCGGTGGCGCCGTTCAGGAAATCGGTCCACAGCGCATTTTCCTCCATCAAGCGAATGAAGTTGGTGAAGTTGCCTTGTTTGCGGAGCGTGGAGAGGATGCTCTTCGCGGGGTCGTACCATACGACACTGTCCGTCTCGGCTTTCCGGAATGTCTGTGTCTTGCCGTCCCTGAGGTAGATGGTGGTCAGCCCCTCCGCATCGCTGTGGGAGATGCTGTCCACGTCGGCCGCCTGGAACTTGGTCGTGTTCCCGCCTTTCTCAAAGACTTGGAACACCTGTGCCCGGCCTCCTGTCTGCATTCCCGTCAGCAGGATGCCCAGAGCTATTATCTTCGTGTATTTCATCTTCTTGTTCTGTGTTTTATGGTGTAACAACTATCTCGCTGTCGTCCTCCTTACTTCTGAGGATTACCTTGTCGATGCAGAGCTCTCGGATGTAGCCGCGGCTTCGTAGGTCGGACGAAGAGGCGTTTCCCTGGATTATCATTGTGGGGTAGCTGACGGGCAAATCCTTGTAGGAATAAGGGAATTCAAAGTCCTCGATAACCTTGATGGTGTCCACCTTCTGGGCATCGTAGTCAATTTGGACGGCGGAACTTGTGGCATCCACAGCGGCGCCTTTGTTGTAACGCAGCTGCACCTTGAACTTGTTCTTGGACTTAGCGGCCACAGAATCCACGAAATGCTCATCCTTCAGCCGCTCCACGTTTTCGAGTGCGCTGGCCAGAAACGTGCTGTCGGCCTGTGCCTTATTTATGTATTCATACTCGCTATTATACTCATAATAGGGATAATAGGTAATGGTATCGGACCCTCCTGTCACATCATTCGGAATGACCCGGGTAGCCTCCTTTAAGCCTGTCGGTATTCCTGCCCAGGCGTACCAGTAGGGCACCATCACGACATAGATGTCATACTTGCCGCTCAACACTTGTGCTCCCCCTTCACCAACAAGCTTTATCTCGCCCTTGGGATGAGTGGTGCCCTTAGGCTTCATCTGATAGAAGTTGTCGTTGCTCACCTTTCCATACTTGTCGGTCACTCCCTCGGTAAATCCCGGATAGCTGAACGACATTGTTACGCCAGTTCCCGTGTAGTACTTGTCGCTCGACTGGTAGTAGTAGGCGCCGTCGACGACTTCCATTTCCAAATCGGGTTTGTACTCCGCTCTCGGTACAGGCCACTGGGAGGCCGCGTAGGCGATGCCGTTGCTGAGGCGGGTCTCCTGTCCGGAAACGGTTCTGCCTAAGAGGGGCACAAGGAGATTTGCCCCGACGGCCACAGCGGACAGCGAATCGGGGTTGGGCACATCAATCACAGTCGTGTTGTATCCCTTGTCCCCTTCCACTTTATTCTCATAGCGGCTGGAATATTTGTACAGCGGCGCCAGCTTTGCCAGTCCGTCGGACCATACGGCATCGGTAGGCGTTACCATTCGATACGACGCTTTCTCGTCGGCCAGATTCGCGCCAAAGCCTTTCACCTGCATCCGTCCGTCGTCGACGATATACTGCTTCGTCATGGGGTTGTAGCGAGTGAAGGTGCTGTCCAGCACTTCCATGCGGCCCTCCTTTGTGGGGACGCAAAGGGAATTGTAGATATTATAGATTGCGTCCGTAGCCCCTAAGCCGGTCATATAGTCGCGAGCCAGTGTGCAATCGGGAGCGCCTGCCTGCAGATACTCCTCCAAGTTGGGGGCATAGTCAAAACACGACGACAAGACATAGAGTAAGCCGTTATTGACTTCCTGATTGACAGGGGTTAAGCTATTGGCATTGATTCCCACGATTTTGCCGTTCAGCATCTGCAGGCCGCCGTTGCCCGCATCGCTCCCTTCCTGCGGGCTGATGTGATTGAAAGCGAATTCCTGCTGCAGGCGCCAGCCGTCGGTTTTGGCAAGGGCCAGCAGTTCGGCGTATTTCTCGTCGCTGATGGCGGCATCTGCAGGGGCATAGACCGACAGCGGAACGGCTCCCTCCAGCAGTTGGCTGAGATGCAGTCCCGAGGACGGCTTGCCTTTGCTCGTATAATAGATTCCCGCTTCCAGTATGGCAGCAAACTTCTTCAGGTTGGGCTGTGCCTTGATGGCATCCCAGAGCGTGGTGGTGTTCTCGCTCTCCGACGCGGGGAACGGTTCGGCGTCACCGATGGGGAAATAGACCACGCTGTCCACTTTTTCCACCTCATAGACTTGGCCCACTCCTCCCTGTTTGTGGAGGGTGACATTCTGTGCTGTTGCCGTCGCTGCGAGGAGGGAGAGACAGAGCGTCAGGGCCGGTATGTTGTAGTATTTCATAAGCTTTATTTCTTTACGGGTCTGATATTATACTCGGCGTAAGCGGTGCCAAAGGATATCTTCTTGTCCGTAGCCGTAAACTTCAACATGTTATAGCACCCAGCATGTTCTTCGGTAGGTGTCTGGGTCCAGTAGAAGCCGATGGTTCCCGTACCACTGGGCATCATCATTCCAGCCCCGATGCCATTGGCCGGCAGGAAGATGCTGTGGCCGTTGGGGCCGGTCACCTTGTAACCGTTGCGATTCTCGGGGTTGACGGAATTCGTGCTCAGATCATCGCAAGAGCCTTCCTGCCATTCCCACTGGCACTTGCTCAGCAGTTCCCGGAATTCCGCCTCTGTAGGCAGCCGCCATTCTGCGCCCCAGGTGGTTTGAATGAAGGTTCCACGCCATGAACCGCTCAGGGTGGGTGGCAACTGCCCGGCCGAACCGATGATCTCGCTGGGGTGGCGGTACCAGTCCAACGCGTCATATTCGCTCAGGCCGCCCAGATTCGTTGGGGCCCATTTCACGCTCAGGCCGAGGTCTACAGCCTCGACATCGGCAGTAGTATGCAATTGCTTGATGTCGCCGTAAAGTGTGGTGCCGTCTTCTGTCACGGCATAGGCGCGATAGAAATAAGGCATATTCGGCTGCAGGAGGGTATAGGTCGTATATTGTCCGCCTTGCAGGGAGGCTGGGTCGGCAGGCACTCGCCATGCGCCGGATTGCGCATTATCCATGTATTCTATGCTACAAAGCTGTATGCCGAACTCCGTGTAGCTGCCTTTGGCCTTACAAGTCACAGTGGCAGAATGCCAGTCGGCCTCTGCCGTGCCAGTCTCGGGGACGAGGGGGGACATCACGGGGCGTATGGCCATACCGAAATAGCCCGTCGCTTCCTTGACCGTCGGTGTGCCTGCATTGTCTATCCGCAGTGCCTGAGCGCTGTCGGAAGTCCAGTAGAATCCCAGTTCGTTAGGGTAGCTGAGCGAGCTCCCTTCGCGGAAACCGGTAAATGGCATGAAGATGCTGTTGCCGTTGGGACCCGTCACACGATATCCTTCCGCCTCGCGCGCCCACGTACATTTATCTATTAGTTCTTGCACATTGGCAGCTGTCGGCACCGTCCAGCCCACTTTGCCCAACATCTTTGGCATGCCCTGAGCCGGGTAGCCAGCCTGGCTGTAGCTGCTTTCGGTATACAAAGCCCTGGGGTACGTCTCGCCCCATGCGGCATACTCGCCCTTCTCCTGAGGAGTCGCTGCACCCCAGTTGCAGTTGGCCCACAGCACGCTCAGACCGAGGTCCACCATTTCCTGCCGGGCTGTCGTCGGCTCGTCGGTCAGTCCCGTTTTGGGCCTATCCTTGACAGGGCGGATGGGACAGAAGTATTCAGAATAATACCCATTGTGTTGAATGGGTTTCCTGGACAAATCAACCACGGCGGGATATTCGTCCGTGATGCTTGATGTATAATATTCGGTGCTGCCAGAGTTGAAATTACTATTATAATAATAGCCGGCCTTGGGAAACGACAGCGACACGCCGTTGGGACTGGTGAAGACGAGATTCGAACCAGAAGAAGTTTTTGTAGTGTTCTCTATCAGTTCCTTGTATTCAGAGAGGGTGGGCATACGCCATCCGTCGCCCCAGAGCACCGTCGCCGCATCGTGTTCGGGAAGAATCCAATAGTCCATTTCATTCAGGCCTCTCCGTTGGCATAGCAAATATTGAATATTCCACGCCTGGAACTCATCCTCGCGGCCAGCCTGACGATAGTATCTGTCCATATAGCCTGAAATTCGATAGTTGTTCTCCCAGTAGGGACTATGGCTGCTGTTCCAGCTCTCCCATTCGTAGTATGTCATATCTTTCGCAGGCTTAGGCTCCGTCATGCATGGGCCGAAGTAATCACCGAAATCCCCTGGGGCGGCTGCGCCGATGTTGGTGGTGGCCCATAACACACTCAGGCCGAGATCGACATAATCGTGGCTCTCTTCCTTTAGCACATCGGCACGTTTGTCAGGCAACGCAACGCCACCGATGACAGCGCGAATTGACAGTTGTAAGGACTTATTGGCTCCAGCCAGTCCCTTCGTGTCTGCTGAGAAGGCAAAACTGCGGCCCTCGCTAGTCCAGTAGCCTGCTGTCTGTCCGCCAAGAGCACCCACTAAACTGCCGTCGATAGTGATGTATCCCGCAGCAGGCAGGAACAACTGGTTCCCGTTGGGACCCGTAACCATGTAGCCCTGGCAGTTCACCACCTTGGTCCATTCCCATTGGCAGGTTCTGAGGAGTTCCTCATACTCGGCAATGCCGGGCAGGCGCCAGTCGCCTCCCCACAGCCCTTCGGCCTCGGCGCGCTGGAACGTGTAGTGCGCCCCATTCTGATGACTCTTTTCCGCACCGATGTTCGCCGTCGCCCAGCGCGTACCGCTGGGCAGGCCCAAATCCACATACTCGTGTCCTTCGTAGTGCAGTGAATCGTCGTTGAGGGTGACGGTGCTCACCATCTCCCCGGGATAGGCATCCACCTTGCCGTCGGACCTGTAAACCTTGTAGCCTTGCCCCATCGATGTCAGGCAAAACAGAAGGCCAATTATGGTTCCTGTTTTTCTCATGTTATTTGAGTTTATGAGTTTTTGAGTTAATAAGTTTATGAGTTTCCTAAGCGCAGCTGACCTTGCTTTTATATTTCGCTGCAAAATTACGATTTAATTCAGAAACATCCAAACATTTCTTTCATCTTCTGTGAAAAAGGGAAGGGAAAGGAAAGGGAAAGGGAAGGGGGAAAGGGAAGGGAAGGTGTGTCAAAGTATGATCTGAGTAAACACCCCAAGATGCGATGAGCTAATCGCCCGTGATAAACCCAAATTGGTCAATGGGATTCCATGGCCAGCCGCGAGCACTTCTGCGGCACGCCGCAAGAGCAATCGCGGCACGCCGCAAAGGCCAACGCGGCACGCCGCAAGAATGCCTGCGGTTTGACAGCCTGATTTTCAGCAAAAGTATTTCGACATATTTCGAGCGGGCGACATGTGACAGGATGCAAGGCCGCCCGCTGTGGCATCCGGGGAGCCTTGCCTCAGAATTCGTCGCTCACGAACTCGAGGATGAGTTCCCCGTTCTCGTTGAGGAATCCGTCGTGCTTCTTCTTGTTTTCGTCCGTCCAAGCCACATGTATGCGATGGGGAGTGATGTGGTCGAAGGTGCAGGCGTTCATGCCGGAGCTGAAGGTGCTCATAACGTAGTTCCGACCCGTAACGATGTCGACGAGGTAGGACTCGCTGTAACCACCATAGGGGCCTTCGTGGCGCATGACGTACCGATCGCCGAAGACCATTCGGAGAGGGAACCTCGAGAGGTAGCTAATGTTGTGGGTGAGCCACCAGCCGTACTTCGCCTGCGTAATCTCGGTGCGTTGCAAGTTCGTGTCGATAATCCAGCTCTTGGTGTCGCCATCGCTCCCGAATGCCTTGCCTCCCACGAAGCGCGTGAGCCACTTCGTCTCCTCTCCGCACACGTTGCCCTGCTTATCGATATAGACCATGTTTTCGTTTTGCTTCGTGGCCACGGAGTATCCGCAGGAGAAGGGCGTGGGCTCGTTGGAGAAGCGAGGCTCGATGACCATCTTACCCGTGGCGTCGATGAATCCCCAGCGCATGCCGTTGTCCGTCTCCACACAGACGGCGGCCAGACCTTCGCTGAACTCCTGGGCATGCTTGTAGTACTTGCCAATCGTCTTCCCCAGCTTGTTGACAAAGGTGTAGCCTTTCTGTTCTCCGCCGATGCCGGCATAGACCCTGGCCCAGCCATCGATAAAGTCGCCTATGGGCTTCTCGTGTTCCTCTGCGTGGATGCCCTTGAGCACCTGTTCGCCTCGGGTGTTGAAGAAGGAGACGTATCGGCCCGATGTCTCGACAGCAGCTATGCCCCCGTTGTTGAAGGGCCATACGGTACTGGAGTTGTCGCCGGCCGGGAGCCGCTTGGTCTGCCCCTTCTTGTCGATGATGTAGCAGATGTAGTTGTGGAAGCCCGACGGCGTGCGTACGTGCTCAAAGACAATACAATGGTCCGCCCCGAAGGAGAATTCACGCGACATGGGGAGTGGCTTCGACCATTTGAAGCCGCCGGGCAGCTGGTTGCCGTCCTCGTCGTAGAACGCGTATCGGCCCAGCTCGGTATTGCACACGGCCAGCATGCCGTCGCGGAACTCGTAGTCGCTCTCGTACTCGTTGATGACTATCTGCTTGAGCTGGGGGGACTTTGTTATGGCCGAGAGGCGCCACTCAATCTCGTCCGTACTCATCTGCATGGGCTTGATGCCTTTCCATTTGCCCAGGTCCACGCCCTCTCCCGCCAAGCCCTCTTCTGCAGGCGAGGGGAGGTTCGTGGCATCCGCGGCCTTGGCTGTAGTGGCCTGCCCTGAGCCTGTCGTAGGAGTCGTAGTGGCTTGCCTTGGGCCCGTCGAAGTGGCTGGTTTCGCGGCCCCCATGACCCTGGCTGGAGTCTGCGACAAGGCTGCTCCGACGCATGCGCAGCAGGCCAGCAGACAGAATAACCTTTTCATGTGTCTGGTCTTTTATTGCCTATTCGGCATAGGTGATGACGATGCTGGCGAGGCGGAAGTGGCCCTTTGATGCGGTGTTGGAGAGCACGATGCGCGTGGCGCTGCCCGTCCAGGTGTGGGACGAGAAGTCGTAGGTGCCGGGAGTGACGGTGCATGTCTGGGCCGTGGGTGTGTATTCGGCACCGCTGTTGTAGGTGAACTCCACCTTGGCGATGGTCTTGCTGGAGGTGATGGTCAGCGTGTTGCCGCCATAGAGGCGCATGGCGGTGCCGGTGTTGTAGTACTTGGGAGTAGTGCTGCCGCTGCCCTTCGAGAAGGTGAGGGTGGCGTCGCCCACGGTGATGGACTGTCCGTCGAAGTCCTCTGCATTCGAATAGCCCTTGGAGGAGAAGGTGATGGAGGAAGTGTCGCCCGTGGGGTCAGGATTGTTGCCCGGGTCGGGCGTGTCGCCGCCACCGCCCGTCTGCCCGTTGATGGATACAATCTTGTTGTTGGAGTCCATCTCGTTGGTGCCGTTGTAGTTCTTCAGCTTGCCCTGCACGATGACCTTGTCGCCCACCTTTATCTGGTCGTTAGCAGTGAAATCGGCGCCGTCGAGATAGTAGCCGTTGTAGATGAGGAACTGGTTGTCCTTCGAGCCATCGTCGCTGATGTAGTATTGGGCGCGCTGCCACTTGCTCACGTCGAGCGACTTGATTTCCGAGATGATGCCGGCCACGCAGACTTCCTTGTCGAGGTTCTGCCCTGCGGCGATGTAGGCATTGGCTGCGGGGATGTTGAAGGGGTTGGCCAGCGTGCCGTCGCCCTTGGCCTCGCCTGTCTGCGGGTCTGGCGTGTCGTTGCCTCCCGTCTGTCCGTTGAGCGAGGTGATCTTGCTGCCGGTGGTGAACTCGTAGGTGCCGAGCCAGTTCTGCAGCTTGCCGCATACAATGACTTCGTCGCCCACGAGGATGTCGTCGTCGCTGGTGAACTTCGCGCCGCCGAGGCCGAATCCGCGATAGACTTCGAGTTGCGTAGTGGTCTGTCCGTCGTCGCTGATGTAGTAGGTAGCGTTGCCGTACTGCATGTTGATCTCGTCGACCTGGGAAATCGTGCCTTTTACATACACTTCGTCGGAGAGGAAGACATTGCTTGTCGATGTGCTCTTCTGCAAAGTGCTGGCCAGATAAATGGCTGCGGCTACATTGTAGGGGTCGGCCACAGTGCCGCTGCCCTTGACATCGCCAGTGGGCGTGGGGGGCGTAGGACCGTCGCCATTCTCGAGAATCTCCACGTTGGCGTTTTTGCTTTCGGGTGTCACCTTGCCGTCCTTGCCGACATACTTCATCAGATTGCCAGTAATCTTCACCTTGGTGCCGGCCTTGAACTCGCTGACGCCCTCGGGCAGGTTGGCATAGTATGCCTCGAAGACGCGGCCGCCGTCCTTCGTGTCGGCCATCCAGAATGTCTGCTGGTTGCGGCTGACGTTGCCGACGACTTCGGTGATGTAGCCTGTGATGGCGTAGAGCTCAGTGGATGTAGCTCCGTCTTCCAACGCATTGGTGAGCGAGACGGCCTGTGCACAGGTGATTTCAGTGGCGGCGGGGGTGTTGTTGCCTCCACCCTCGATGGTGGCTTCACCCTTACCCTTGATCGACACGCTTTTAATCTCCCAGGTGCCGGCGCTCTCGCTGGTGCTGACGTACTTGAAGGCTACCTTCACCTTCTGCCCGCTGTAGGCGCTGAGGTCGAATTCGTCCTGCTGGAAGTTCCACGACGCTCCGCCGGGACGCTTGTCGGCGCTGAGTTGCTGCCAGGTGGCACCATCTTCGGAGCTGGCCCACACGGTCATCATCTCCTCCACCTTGCCGTCGCCAATCTTATTGACGGCCTCCTCGACGACGAGGACTACCTCGCTGGCGCCTGTCAGGTCGATCAGGGGCGATACGAGCCAGCTCTCGGAGGCGTTGTTCTTGCTACTCTTGAATGCGCTGGCCACCATGCCGTATGAGCCGCTGTTCGACCATACTCCGGCAAGTCCGCTCTTGTCCTGCGCAGCCCAGCCGCCCTGACCTTGCGTGAAGTCCACTGTGGCCATGTTGGTTCCGGAATTACCTCCGTTTCCGCCTCCGTTTCCCGGCGTGATGTAGGGAGCGGGCACGTCTTCGCAACTTGCCAGGGCAAAGAGGCCCATCGTGGCAAGTACCATAGTCTTGAGAATCTTTTTCATTTTCTTATGTGCGTTTTTGTTTGTTATTCGGTTTTGAGATCGCTTTCGGTGCGCATGAGTATCTGCCAAGTGCTGTTGAATATGGTGCAGACACCGTAGATGTCGGCGGGTCCTTTTGGGATGGGCAGGGCTGCAAAGTCGCTGTAGGTGCTGGTGCGCAGTACGGTCTTGCTGTTTCCGTTGATGAGACGGTTGGCGCAGTTGTTGCTCAGGTTCACGCTGCCGTCGTCGGGTGCGAGCACTTGTTTGCCGTCGCCGCTGATGGTGGCTCCGGAGATCTTGACGATGCGTCCAGTCAGTGCCAGTGCATTCTGGCTGGCATCGAACTCGATGGTGTCGACCTTGGCGCTGACCTCGGTGTCGGCCACAAGGCGGACATGCTGTTTCCAAACGTTGAGTTCCATTCGGCCGATGCCGCCATTGTAGAGCGCACCCAGTTGGGCTTGCTTGCCATAGCCTCCGATGTAGAGGTCTTTCAGGTTGATGAGCAGTTTCTGACCGACGGGCAGGAAGGCTGCCTGGTCGGTGGCGTTGATGCCGATGATGAGTCCTCCTGTCTCGTCCTGCACGGAGATTTGCTTGTAGAGGTTCCCACCGGCATCGTTGCCGTTCACAACGACTTGCAGCTGCTTGTCGTCTGAGATGCCGGCCACACCGTTGCCTTCAATGGCAGACTTGTTGGCCGCCTTGAGCTGGGCTATGGTTATCACCTTTTCGGCGGGGTATTTCTCTATCGTATTGTTGCCGTAGGGCGGATTGTCTTGGATCGACTGCGGCACATCCCAATCGTTGTCCATGCAGGCGGTCAGTGCGAGGCAGCCCAGGGCAAGTGTTAGAAAAGTCTTTTTCATAATTATATAATAATGTATAGGCGGGGAGAATGTTTAGAAGCGGTAGTTGATGTTCAGCATGCCATTGATGCCCTGAGCGTAGTACTTCTTGGGATTGCGCGTGAAGTTATAGGTGCGGGTGTTGATTTCCTGATCCTGCACGCTGTAGTTCATTCGGCTCTGCTCGTAGCCGCCCGTCGTAATCTTGGTGTTGTTGGTGATGTTGGTGAGCATCAGGTTCACGTTGAGCGGATGGTGTGCCACGCTGAAGGTGTGTCCGATGCTGGCATCGAGCATGAATCCGCCCTTGCCCTTCGACTGTGCGGGGATGGCGTAGATATACTCGCCCGTCGCATTGTCTTTGGAGGCACCGTTGTAGTTGTTGTTGGCCCACAGCTGCTGAGTGCTCTCGAAGCGGGTGACGGGGGTGTAGGAGAGGTAGATGCGGTCGTAATAGTTGCCCGTCAGGTTGAGGTACCAGGAGCGGCCCACACGGTAGTTCAGCCCGAGGCTGAGGGCAGTGAGGGGTGTGCCTCCCTCGCGCATTCCGCTGTTGAAGCAGCGCGTCTGGCGAATGTCGCCCTCGTTGCTCAGCATGTAGCGGACATCGGTGTCGCTGACATACTTGGCATCGCTGATGGTGCCGATGAGATTGATGTCGAAGTTGCTGGCGACGCGGAACTTGGCTCCCAGCTCGGCGCCGTAGTAGTTCTTCTCGACGCCCGTCATGCTCACGTAGGTGAAGCTGTTCTCGTTGTCGTCGTAGTAGTTCTGCCACTCGGTGCCTTCGTAGGTGTGGGTGAAGTATCCGTTCAGGTTTATCTTCAGCCAGCTGATGTTCAGCGAATAGTTCAGTTCGGCGGTCAGCGCCTTCTCGTTGGCCAGGTTCTCGACAAAGTCGTTCATCATCTCGGGGCTCACAAAGGCGGTGCTTGCCTGCGGTGCTCGAGCCTCGTAGCCGACGCCCATCATCACGGCATTGCCGCGACCCAGGTTCAGCGTGTTGCCCATCTTGAAGCCGCCGTCGAGGAATCGTGCGGTACCGCTCTTCCCGTAGCTGCAGTCGGCAAAAAGTCCGTTGCGCATATTGCCGTCGCGCCACATCTGCACACCGCCGATCTTGGCGTTCAGGAAGGTGTGGGCGATGCCTCTGTCCACCGAATACTGGGCGAAGGCGCCGACGCGCTGCACGAAGATGTTGTAGTCGTAGCCGAAGCGGTCTCCCTCGCGCACCTGCCCGTTCCTATCATTCAGGTCGTACTGTACGCGGTTGTCGCTGGCCGGATAGGTGCCGATGGCATAGGTGTTCACATTGTGGAAGTTCTCGGAGCCCAGCAGGTCCTCCATTGTCTGGTAGTGCATGCCCTTGTTGCTGCCCAGCTGGATGCCGGCCGTGAACTTGCGCTTGTTGTCGATGCTCCAGTTGAAGGTGCTGCCGAGGTTGGTGGCCAGATGGTCGTTGTGCCGCGCCTGAATGTAGTACATTGCGTCGGTTCCGGTGCGGTTCAGCTGGCGGTTGGCAAAGTAGAGGCCGTCGAAGTCGATCTGTCGGTTGGCGCGGCTGGCCGTCCAGTAGTTGTAGCTCTCCCAAAAGGCGTCCACGTTGTTGTTGGCTCCGTCGGTCTCGCCCCACACATCGTAGTTGTACGAGGGGAAGCTCTTCCAGTAGTCGGGTGCGGGGTTGGTGCCGTTGTAGTTCAGTTTCGTACTGCTGTACATTGCATATTTCACGAAGGCGCTCGTGGTGAGCTTCATCTGGTCGTTGATCTTGTAGTCCCAGGTGAGCAGGGCTGTGGGCTCGAAGTTGTTCACCACGCGGCTGCTGCGCTTCTTGCCGTCCTGATAGCCCCAGTAGGGGTTGTACTGCCGGTCGTTGGCCAGCCAGTAGGCCTCGTCGGTCGATGCACCCTGCTGTGCGCGTTCGGTGGGGTTTCCCCATGTGGCCAGGTTCAGCGAGTGCTGGGGGTTGAAGACCTTCTGTGCCGACAGGAAGTAGGCGAGCGAGTTGTAGAATGTTCCCTCGACGGCCGCTGTCTGCATGTTGGCCCAGCGATAGCCTACGGTGCCGAAGAAGGCCCATCCGTTCTCGCGCAGGCCGCTGCCGAAGGTATACATTCCGCGCAGCGTATAGTTGCGATTGGCCCCCGAAAGTGTCACCTTGTGGCCGCCGGCATAGCTGCTTGCGCGGAAGTCGTAGTTGTTACTGCCACCGATGCCGGCCATCGAGAAGTTGTTTGCCTCGAAGGGGCTGCTCGTCTCGATGCTTCGCGTGGCGTCATTCATGCCGCCGATGGTCGAGTAGTTGAACTGGCCGTTCTCGCCGTTGTTCACCTGTACGCCGTTCATGTAGATGTCGTTGTAGCGACTGTTGTAGGCGCGGAACTTGAAGCGGACCGGGCTCCACAGATAGCCCACATTGCTTGTGTACACATTGGTGTTGGAATTCACCATGATGACGTTCTGGGTCATGTCGTCATCCTCGCCCAACTGCGATTCGGTGAAGACAAAAGCAGCGTTGTCCTGCTTCAGTGCCTCGTCTGTCTCTGTCTCCGCCTCCGTTTTCGTGGTCGTAACCTGGGCGTAGCCTAATGACACCGTCATACAGAAGACTGCCATTAGCTGAAGCTTTTTTCTCATACGGAATGATTTATAAATTAAGGTTTGTCAGGCAAAGGTAAAACAATTGGACGGAAAAAACAAATTTTCCTTTGCCATTTCGCACATTTGCGTTATCTTTGTCGTGAAAAAACATCATAAGGGACTAAATCAATGAGAAAACTTGCTATTTCTTTGCTGGTGATTGTGGCTGCTGTCGTCCTTCTGCATGCTCAGGGACAGAAACAGTTTGGTGTCTATTCCGTCGCCTTCTACAATCTGGAGAACATTTTCGACACGATTCACGACGAGGGGAAGAACGACTACGAATTCCTCCCCAACGGCACCTACCATTGGAACAAGATGAAGTACGAACACAAGCTGGCCAACATGTCGAAGGTGCTCCTCGACCTCGGTACGGACAAGCTGCCGGGCATCGGCGCCAGCATCATCGGTGTGTCGGAGGTGGAGAACAGCCGCGTGATGGACCACCTTGTGGCGCAGCCCGCCATGCAGGAGCGCGGATTCAAATATGTACACATCGAGGGACCGGACAAGCGCGGCGTCGATTGCGCCTTGCTGTACAACCCCAAGTTCTTCACCCCGCGCAAGTCGTTTCTCCAACCCTACGTCTATGAAAAGCCCGAAGACGAGGGCTACACCACTCGCGGATTCCTTACCGTGCAGGGCACCCTGGCCGGCGACCCGCTCACGGTCATCGTCTGCCACTGGCCCAGCCGCGGTGCCGTCAGCTACTACCGCGAACTGGCTGGCCGACAGGTGCGCGCACTCGTCGACAGCATTCAGGATGCCGACCCCGAACAGCGCATCATCGTGATGGGCGACATGAACGACGACCCCGACAATGCCTCGATGGCGAAGTATCTGAGGGCAAAGCGCAAGATGAAGGACGTCGGGAAGAACGACTTCTTCAACCCCTGGTGGAATGTACTGCGCGGCAACGGACAGGGCACCCTCACTTATCAGGGCGCATGGAACCTCTTCGACCAGATCGTCATGAGCCGCAACCTCCTCGACCCCAAGGGCAAGAAAGACTACAGCCATCTCACGCTCATCAACTGGCACATCTTCCGTCGCGACTACCTCATCCAGCAGACGGGCAAATACAAGGGCACACCCCTGCGCACCACTGCCGGCGGCGTTTGGCTCGACGGCTTCAGCGACCACCTGCCCACCGTCACCTATCTGGTCAAGGAGATGAAATAGTCTGTCGCGCATCTTCCGCGCCCCGGAGGCAGTGTGCGAAAAAAAACAATGGATTTGGTTTGCTTATCTCCCCGCTTCTTCGTACCTTTGCAGCCGATTACGAAGGATGCCCGACATTTGATATCCGACATTAATAACATTAACACTTAACATACAAAGAGAACCATGACAAGTTACAAGGAATTAGGTCTCGTGAACACCCGCGAGATGTTCAAGAAAGCAGTGGCTGGCGGCTACGCCATCCCCGCATTCAATTTCAACACCCTGGAGCAGATGCAGGCCATCATCCAGGCTGCAGTCGAAACCAAGTCGCCCGTCATCATGCAGGTCAGCAAGGGTGCCCGCAACTATGCCAACGGCACCATCCTGCGCTACATGGCTCAGGGCGCTGTCGAGTATGCCAAGGAGCTGGGCTGCCCCAACCCCCAGATCGTACTCCACCTCGACCACGGCGACACATTCGAGCTCTGCAAGGACTGCATCGACAACGGCTTCTCCAGCGTGATGATCGACGGCTCTTCCCTGCCCTACGAGGAGAACATCGCCCTGACGAAGAAGGTGGTAGAGTATGCCCATCAGCACGACGTGACTGTCGAGGCAGAGCTGGGCGTACTGGCTGGCGTTGAGGACGAAGTGTCCAGCGCAGTGTCCCACTACACGAAGCCCGAGGAGGTCATCGACTTCTCGAGCCGCAGCGGTTGCGACAGCCTGGCCATCAGCATCGGCACCAGCCACGGCGCATACAAGTTCACTCCCGATCAGTGCAAGCGCGACCCGAAGACGGGCAAGTTGGTTCCTCCCCCACTCGCATTCGACATCCTGCACAAGATCGAGGCACAGCTCCCCGGCTTCCCCATCGTGCTCCACGGCTCGTCGAGCGTACCTCAGGACGAGGTGGACACCATCAACGCCCATGGCGGCAAGCTGCCCGATGCAGTAGGCATCCCCGAGGAGCAGCTGCGCGAAGCCTCGAAGAGCGCCGTCTGCAAGATCAACATCGACTCGGACAGCCGTCTGGCCATGACCGCTGCCATCCGCAAGCACTTCGACGAGCACCCGGGTGACTTCGACCCTCGCCAGTACCTGAAGCCCGCGCGCGAGAACATGAAGAAGATGTATATCCACAAGATTGTCGAGGTGCTGGGTAGCAACGACAAGCTGTAATCCCCCGCCCCGATCTTGAAAACCTCAACCCAGAAACCGGCCACCCGCTTGTGGCCGGTTTCTCTTCTCCTGCCCCTCGCGTCGTCTGTCGGCTATTTCCTGACAGGCAGTTTCCCCCTGCGCTCCTCGGCCACGCTGCTCTGCCTGGCCATCGTCCTACTTTCCAACGTCGTGCAGCGCCGCGAGCGCAACGCTTGGTGGATCGTTTTTGCATTTGCGCTCTCCTTCGCAGGCGACTATGTCCTCGGCCATTGGGGCGGACGCTTTCAGGGCTTCGTCGGCGGTGTCGCGCTCTTCTTCCTGGCCCATACGGGCTACATTGGCTACAGTCTTTCGCGCGGCCGCATCATCCGGCCTTTGCTACTGCTGCTCCTGACCGTCTTCGGCATCTACTATCTACTCCTTCTCCACCCGGCCATCGCAAACGTTGTCGTCAGCCTCGCCGTGCTAGCCTACATCATCGTTTCCTGCATTTCGTTGGCCGCCGCTGCCGGCATCTGCTTCCCCGGCAATCGCCTCTCGCGCCTGCTCTTCGTTTCGGGCATCGGCAGCCTCGTATTCTCCGACCTCCTCATTGCGCAGAAAAGCTTCCTGCACGATGCCACCCTCTACGCCGCCATGATGCCCACCTACTTCGCTTCGCAGCTGCTCGTCACAGCCGCCCTCATACTACCCCTTACGCCGCCGCAGCGCCAGACGGACTCACATTCCATCCACTAAATGTAAAAGCGGTCTATTTGTCACGGCTGCGAGTGGAAGCAGGCTCGAACGTAGTTCACGGCTGCAAGTAAGCGAGAGGAAAGCCATGCAGGTTAAACCCCGAAGGGGTGACAGACCACAGGCAAAAGCCTCACCCCCATCCCCTCTCCAAAGAGATGGGCGTAGAATGAACTGCCCCTTAAACGCCAAATGGCCTAAAGTCCCGACGGGACGGCAGACCACAGGCAGGGGCAAAGCCCTTGCACAACAGTAGGACCCAGAATCAGCGCCGAAGGTGCGACAGAGGAAACACTACACTAAATGCAAAATGCAAAATGCAAAGTAATCCTGGTCTTCGCGGCATACAAATACCAATAAATTCTTACACTATTTTTATCGATTCACTTACAACGTGAAGGAGGTGGGGGAAGAAAGCGTTCTTCGAGCCGGCGCGACGTGTTCTTCGGACGGTCACAACGCTTTATTCTTTCGTCAGCATCGCTCAATTTCGGCCAAGGATAAGGCTGACCTAAAAAACGGCGCAATTTTGCACCACTGATAGTCAAGCCATTACATTTCTAACACCCCTGAAAATGGCACAAAAAACGGCAAAAACGCCCTTTTTTGCCCCATTTTGGATACCTTTACGTAAAACCCGAGCGACGCTGTTGTGACGAAATGTTTACACGACACCTTTTCCAATCTTTTCCATTTCTCTTCCCTCCCTCTCCCTACTCCTTCTTTGCCTTCACGATGAGGTAATGTCCATTCTCGGACATCAAAGTGTCCGGAAATGGACACTCTTAGTTCTGCGGCATACCTCATTATCAACGATTTGTGATTTTGGCACGGTTCTTGCATAGTATAAAATGGCTTTCACTTTCGGCCGGTTTGCTTCAGTGTGTGCAAAGGCAACGACCTCTTTCGT
>JAILBW010000133.1 GCA_024680695.1 Bacteroidaceae bacterium | reverse complement strand
TCGATACGGTAGAAATCGTGGGCTGCCACACAAGGGCCGTGCGCCACGAACTTGCCATTGACAGTGAGGCGATAGTTCGTCGAGGCTGCCAGGCGGACAACGGTCGGCGGCATGTGCCTCCCACATTCCATCACACAGCGGAAGGCAAGGTAGAGGTTCTGCTCCCTCTCGCGCCCGTCGGCCCATACGGGAACGGCACGATCGAAGCCTTTGCACATCCGCAAATCCGTCGGCTTAGCTGCGATGGAGGATAAGGCAAGGGAGAGAGTCAGTAAGAGTAGAAGTAGTTTTCGCATTGGAGAGGAGGAGGTTTAAGGACAGTAAGGTTTCTTTAGGGACTTTAAGGACTTTAAGGACTTTAAGGACTTTAGGGACTTTAAGGTTCAGGGAGGGCTGAGAGCCGTTCAAAGCTGATTAAGCCCCACTTTCAGGGCGGCAACGAAGAGGGAGGGACACACCGAAAAACGGCGCGCCCCTCCGTCAGCTTTTGTTCGTAATCAGACGATTAATACTCCAACACAGCAGGCAGTTCCTTTGCCTGGTCGATCATCTTCTGCACCTCGCTCACCGAGGGTACACGGTTCGTGAGGTTCTTTTCCTCATTAATCTGAGTCATCTTCGTCTGCAGGTTATCTGCCACACGGTGCTTCAGTTCCTTCACCGTATCCACGCCCGAAGCCTCGAGCAACTCAGCGAACTGAGGGCCTACACCCTGAATGCGGAACAGGTCGACATGGTTTGTCCAGGTGAGAATCAGCTTGGGGCTGATGCCTGTCTCCTCGGCCAATGCCTTGCGGCCAGCGGGTTTTGCACATTTCTCCAGCAGGTCGTCGGTCGTCTTGATACCTGCGGCAATGAGCTTCTCAGCATAGACCTCGCCTATGCCCTGAATGTCAATAATCTTGTAGTTTGCCATAACACAAAATGATTAAAAGGGTTAGTAAAAAGGGGGTTACGATTTAAGGATTTAAGGATTTACGATTTGAGGATTTACGATTTGAGGATTTGAGGATTTACTCTCCGGCCAGGACGATGATGGCAAGTCCGAGAATGAAGAGGCCGAACATCATGGTGAGGAGCGAGTTGGTGGTGCGGTCGGCTCCCTTGAACTCCTTCCAGATGAAGACGCCCCAGAGGGCGGCAATCATGGGCGAGCCCTGCCCCAGTGCGTAGGAGATGGCTGCTCCGGCCTTGCCAGCCGAGATGTAGCTGAGCACGGTGCCCAATCCCCAGATGCAGCCGCCCAGGATGCCCACGAGGTGGGTGGACAGGCCGCCCTTGAAGTATGCGCTGTAGCCGACGGGCTTTCCCTCAACAGGCTTCTTCATGGCGATGGTGCCCCAGAGGAACTGGCTCAGGAAGATGCCGACAGCGAGGATGAAGAAGGCGGTGTAGGGCGTGGCCTTGCCCGGCTCAGGCGATTCGAAGTTGTTCAGGTCCATCGCTGCAGCCACAAAGCGATAGAAGGTGGACATCAGGGCGCCGGCCACCACAGCCAGCAGGATACCCTTGGTGCCCGACTTCCGGCCCTTCTGCATGCGGCCCGATGCAATGCCGTTCAGGATGATGGCCACCACGATCAGGGCCACTCCGAGGCAGAGCAATGCGGGGTCGCCCTTGGGCTGACCGATGTAGTTGAGGATGACGCCCAGCACGAGCGCGATGCCGACTCCGACGGGGAAGGCCACTGCAATGCCGGCAATCGACACACTGGCCGAAAGCAGGATGTTCGAGAGGTTGAAGATGATGCCACCGATGAGCGCGCTGACGATGCCTGCCGTCGACACCTGTGGCAGGTCGGTCAGGAAGCTGCGTCCGCCTTCGCCGAAGCTGCCCAGCGTGAAGCCGATGAGCAGGGAGAAGAGCAGGATGCCGATGACGTAGTCCCAGTAGTACAACTCGTAGCGCCAACTCTTGGCAGCAAGTTTTTGGGTGTTTACCCACGAGCCCCAGCAAATCATCGTGACCACACAGAGGATGACTGCCAGCAGATAACTGTTTACGATGAACATAGTAGTATTAGTTTAGAGTTTAACGAATTACGAATCTATCTCATCCCTTCGTGGGATGCTGCGCCAAGCGCCCAGTCGGGTGACGCTGATCGAGGCGGCACAGTTGGCAAAGCGGATGGCCTCGGGGAAGGCAAGCCCCTCGGAGAGGGCCACACAGAGCGCACCGTTGAAGGTGTCGCCCGCAGCGGTGGTGTCCACGGCCTGCACCTTGCGCGAGGGGATGCACCGCAGCTGCCCTCCTTCCTCGATGTATGCGCCCTTCGAGCCGGCGGTGACGACTACTTGCCGCACGCCCTGTGCCTGAATGGCTTGGATGGCACGAAGCGCGGAGGCCTCGTCCGTCACCTGTATGCCCGACATCATCGAGGCTTCCGTCTCGTTGGGCGTGATGAGATCGAGACACTGCAGCAGCTCGGCAGGCAGCGGCTCGGGAGGGAAGGGCGCGGGGTTCAGCACCACACGGGCACCGGCCTCTCGGGCTATCCGTGCAGCCGCAAGGAGCGTCGCAATCGGCGTCTCCAGCTGCATGAGCACCGTGCTTGCCTGCGCGATGAGCGGCCGGGCGGCCTCGATGTCGTCCTCGGAGAGCAGGGCGTTGGCGCCGCTCGCCACGATGATGCTGTTCTCGCCCTTGTCATCGACGGGGATCAGGGCCACGCCGGTGGCCACTCCCTCGGTGGTGCGGACGTAGGTGGTGTCGATACCCTCCTGGCGCAACAGTTCGATGGCCTGGCGGCCGAAGCCGTCGTCGCCCACTCGGGCCACGAAGGCCACCCGTCCGCCCAGTCGGCTGACGGCCACCGCCTGGTTGGCGCCCTTACCGCCCTGGTTGGTCATGAAGTCGTGGCCGATGATGGTCTCGCCCGGTGCGGGCAGATGCTTTACGCGTATCACCATGTCGGTGTTGCTGCTGCCGATAACAACTATCATTTCTTTTGAGGTTTTGAGGTTATGAGGTTATGAGTTCCTTAGTTTTTGAGTTCCTTAGTTTTTGAGTTCCTTAGTTTTTGAGTTAAAGCCTCTACAACTTTGCATCAATCACATTGGGGTAATGGTCCGTCAGCTTGATGGTGAAATAGGCTTGGACGCAGTCGAAGGTTTTCACCTCGATGCGCTTCTGCCCGTCGAGCAGGAGGCAGTGGTCGATGGCTCCCTCTGTGCGCTCGCGGCTTGGGCGCCGGCTCTTGCGCGAGTAGCCCTCGCCGGGGCTGCAGATATGGTGGCCGTTGCTGTTGTCGGCGAAGATGGTGGCCAGCTTGTAGCATGGCTGGAAGCCGACCTCGAAGAACTGCTGCATGGGGATGGTGCTCTCGTAGCAGTTCATGTCGCCGGTGACGAAGACGGGGCAGTCGTATTGCGCCCTGATCACCTCGGCCTCGGCCAGCATCAGTCGCACCTGTGCGGCCCGGGCCTGCGTGCTGCCCGGCTGGCGCTTTTCGTTCATGTACCAGAGGTGGGTGGTGATGACGGCGAACACCTTGCCCGTGGCCCGATGGCGGAAGACGGCCGAGGCGAACGACTTCGAGCCCGCGTTGCTCCATCGCGCAGGCGTGTAGAGATTATAGTTCACGTAGAGCTGCTCGAGCGTCTCGGGGCGGTAGAAGATGGGGGTGTTGTTCCAGTCGGCCTTGCTCTCCCACGAGATTACGTAGCCGTGCCGTTGGATGAGCGGATAGAAGCGGTCGTGCATGTGCTTCGAGTACTCCTGTAGGGTGACCACGTCGGGCATGTAGGCACGGACGAGCTGGGCAAACTGCGGCGCGCGGACGTCGTCGCGCGGATCCACGCCCGCCTTCTGCCAGGCATCGGGGATGGTCTCGGCCGAGTAGTCCCAGATGTTGTCGTCGAGGATGCGCAGGTTGGCTCCTTCGGCCAGCGGGAACAGGTGTTCGCCCATCACGGAGCCCTCGAGGCGGAATCCTGCGGCAATCCGTCCGCCTCCCTTCAGCCTCTCGGCCACGAGTCGGGCAGCCTGCTGCATCGCCCAGCAGCCGCCGGCCCGGACGGCGAGCGTGCGTCCCTCGAGGCGGATGTCGTAGCCAAACGGTGCGAGCGTCGAGTCGTTTATCAGGCGGATGGCACTCCCCCGCCCCACTTTCCCCTCGTCGGCGATGGCGAGCCACGCGCCCGTTGCGCCCTGCAGGGCCTGCTGCATGTAGGCCGCCGCATCGCTGCCCACCTCGGCCTCGGCATCCGAGGCATAGACAATCGTATGAGCCGACAGGGCCCGCCCGCCGATACTGGCCTTCGCGGCAGCCTTCGCGCCGTTTGGCATACAGGCCAAGACAGCCGACCACAGGATTACGAGTAATGTTCCTTTCATATAAACTTCACTTTCACACTACAAAAGTATAAAGAAAGATTCAGAGATGCAAGAAAAAGACGCGCATTTTTTTCCGACTCCGCCATATAAGCTGAAACACTTGCGCAAGCAAGAGCCGATACTTGCGCAAGCAAGAGCCGAAACAACAGCAAGCAGGAGCCGATACAACAGCAAGCAGGAGCCGATACTTGCGCAAGCAGGAGCCGATACAACAGCAAGCAGGAGCGGGTACGGCAGGAGGCGCTGAAAGGGCGGCGGCAAGGAAAAAAGAGCGGAGAAGGGAGAGAAGTGGAAAAAAGCAAAAAAAAGTGAAAGCGACACGCCGCATAATCGACGGAATATTCGTAACTTTGCGGTGACTTTTCAGGTAAATTCGCAAAAATATATCATCCGATGAGAAAAACCATACCACTCTGCGGCCTGCTCCTTGCCACACTGATGCTGGTGGCATGCAAGGGCAAGACGGAGCAGAAGAAGGCCGACGCCGCCCACTACAAGACAATGGTCGTGGGCACCACCGACTACACGCTCGAGAAGGAACTGACGGCCACCATGACGGGATGCCAGATCGTGGAGATACGGCCGCAGGTGGGCGGACGCATCACGAGGATATGCATACGCGAGGGCGAGCAGGTGAGGCGCGGACAGACGCTCTTCGTCATCGACCAGGTGCCCTACGAGATGGCGCTTAAGGTGGCTGCGGCCAAGGTGAAGACGGCCGAGGCACAGATGGAGACGGCAGGCATGAACCTCCGCAGCGAGCAGTCGCTCAGGGAGGAGAACGTGGTGTCGGACTTCACCGTGCAGACGGCTCAGAACAAGTACCGCGAGGCAGAGGCGGCACTGGCGCAGGCAAAGGCCGAGGAGGCGAACGCACGATGGCAGCTCTCGTACACGGAGGTGAAGAGCCCCGTCAGCGGCTCGGCCTCGATGATCCCATACCATGTGGGCGCGCTCGTGGGCAGCAGCATCGCCGAACCGCTGGTCACGGTGGCCGACGACAGCCGCATGTACGTCTATTTCGCCATCACGGAGGCGCAGAGCATCAACCTCATCGAGGAGTATGGCACCCTCGACCGATACATCGCCCAGGCACCGGCGGTAAGGCTGCGGCTGAGCAACGGCTCGATGTACGAGGGCGAGGGGCGCATCGATGCCGTGAGCGGCACGGTGGACAAGGGGACGGGCTCGGTCAACGTGCGCGCCGTCTTCGACAATCCCCGCCGACTGCTCCACAACGGCGGCAGCGCGCGCGTGGTGATGCCCACCTTCCTGAAGGGCTGCATCGTCGTTCCGCAGGAGGCCACCACTCAGCTGCAGAACCGATTCTTCGTCTATAAGATCGTGGACGGACGCACGAAGGCCACAGCCGTCGAGGTGTATCCCACGAACAACGGCAAGGAGTACATCATCACCTCGGGCATCGAGGCGGGCGACACCATCATCGCCGAGGGCGCAGGCCTGATGAAGGAGGGCGTGAGCGTCGGCCCAAATCCGTAAATCGGTAAATATAAAATCGGTAAATCCGTAAATCCTTAAATCCTCAGATGGCTGTAAATGTCAGAACCTTCATCGACCGCCCCATCCTGGCCGGCGTAATCTCGGTGCTCATCGTGCTGCTGGGCCTCATCGCCCTCTCGCGCCTGCCCCTCGAGCAGTTTCCCGAAATAGCGCCGCCCACGGTGCGCGTAATGGCTTCGTACACAGGCGCCAACGCCGAGACGGTGCAGAAGAGCGTCATCGTGCCGCTCGAGGAGGCCATCAATGGTGTCGAAGGCATGATGTACATGTCCTCGTCGGCCTCGAACACGGGCAGCGGCTCGGTGGCCGTCTTCTTCCGGCAGGGCACCGACCCCGACATGGCCATGGTGAACGTGCAGAACCGCGTGGCCACCGTGCAGGGACGACTGCCGAGCGACGTGGTGAAGGGCGGACTCACCGTGCGCAAGCGTCAGACCTCGAACATCAAGCAGCTGGCGCTCTACAGCCCCGACGACACCTTCGACCGCAGCTTTCTGGCCAACTACACGAAGATAAACATCGAGCCGCGACTCTCACGCATCATGGGAGTGGGCGAGGTGAACGTACACGGAGCCGACTATTCGATGCGCATCTGGCTCGACCCCGCGAAGATGGCGCTCTACGGCATAGTGCCCTCCGACATCAACCGCGTGCTCGACGAGCAGAACATCGAGGCGGCCACCGGCACTCTGGGCGCGGAGTCGGACAACACGTTCCAGTATGTGCTCAAGTACCGAGGCCGATACGAGGAGGAGCGCGACTATGAGGAGATGGTCGTCAAGTCGCTGCCCAACGGCGATGTGCTGCGCATAAAGGATGTGGCCCGAGTGGAACTGGGCTCGCAGAACTACAACATCATCGGCGAGACGAACGGCCACCCGGGCGTGAACATCATGATAAACCAGACGCCGGGCAGCAACGCCAACGAGATCATCATGGAGGTGGACCGCGAGGTGGAGGACATCCGCCACTCGCTGCCTCCCGGCATCGTCATCGAGGACCTGGAGAGCAAGAAGGACTTTCTCGACGCCTCCATCACCAGCGTGCTGGAGACGCTCTTCGAGGCACTGCTGCTCGTCGTGCTGGTGGTCTATCTGTTCCTGCAGAACATGCGCTCGACGTTCATCCCGACGGTCGCCATCGTCGTCTCGCTCGTGGGCACCCTCGCCTTCCTCTACCTCGTGGGCTTCAGCCTGAACATGCTCACGCTCTTTGCCCTCGTCCTGGTAATCGGCACGGTGGTCGATGATGCCATCGTAGTCGTCGAAGCGGTGCAGGCGAAGTTCGATGCAGGCTACCGCTCGCCCTACGATGCCACGGTGGACGCCATGCATGGCATCACGGCTGCCCTCTTCACCACCTCGCTCGTCTTCATGGCCGTCTTCGTGCCGGTGTGCTTCATCGGAGGTGTCACGGGCACCTTCTACACCCAGTTCGGCCTGACGATGGCCATCGCAGTGGCCATTTCCTGCCTTAACGCCCTCACGCTCAGCCCCGCCCTCTGTGCCCTGATAATGACGCCGCACGCCGAGGACGAGGAGAAACTCTCCTTCTCATCGCACTTCCACATCGCCTTCGACACAGCCTTCCAGCGGATGGTCAGGAAGTACAAGCGCGGAGTGACGGCACTCTTCCACCACCGCCTGCTCACGGCACTGAGCGTCGCCCTCGCCATCGGAGGCCTCGTCTGGCTGATGCGCACGACGAAGACTGGCCTCGTGCCCAGCGAGGACATGGGCACCGTATTCGTAAACGTACAGGCATCGCCCGGCAGCAGCATGCAGCAGACACTCGGCATACTGAAGAAGGTGGAGAGCCGCATCAAGGACATACCGCAGCTGCGCATCTACTCGGTAGTGGCCGGAGCCAGCGTGGGATGGGATCAGTCGTCGTCGAACGGCAACATCACCATCAAGCTCAAGAAATGGGACGAGCGCAAGGCAAAGGGCGACGATGTGCAGAGCGTGATGGAGGAAATCTATCGCCGAACGGCCGACATCACGAACGCCAAGATACAGGTGAACACGCAGGCCATGCTCCCCGGCTTTGGCCGCACAAACGGCTTCGAACTCTACATTCAGGACAAGAAGGGAGGCACCATCGAGCAGCTGCAGGAATACACTCAGCGAATGATCGAGACGATGAACGCACAGCCCGAGATATCGCGCGCCTTCACGAACTTCAGCACCCGCTATCCGCAGTTCCGCATCGAGGTGGATGCCGCCCGATGCAAGCGGGAAAACGTGTCGCCCAGCGATGTGCTCTCCACCCTCTCGGGCTACATCGGCGGCAACTATGCCTCGAACTTCAACCGCTTCACGAAGCTCTACCGAGTGATGGTGCAGGCCTCGCCCGAATACCGCCTCGACACCGAGTCGCTCAACAACATGTATGTCCGCACATCGACGGGCGAGATGGCTCCCGTTGGCCAGTTCGTCACCCTCACCCCCATCTACGGCTCCGAGACGCTCTCGCGCTTCAACCTCTTCCCCTCCATCTCGGTGAGCGGCACTGCGGCCGAGGGCTACAGCAACGGACAGGCCATCGCCGCCATCCGACGCTCGGCCGAGGAGGTCCTGCCCGAGGGCTATGGCTATGAGTTCGGCGGAATGACCCGCGAGGAGGCCAACGCCTCGAACACCACCACGCTCGTCTTCATCATCTGCCTCGTCTTCATCTACCTCATCCTCTGTGCCCTCTACGAGAGCCTCTTCATCCCGATTGCCGTCATAATGGGCGTTCCGTTCGGCCTCGCAGGCAGCTTCGTCTTCGCCCGGCTCTGGGGATTGGAGAACAACATCTACATGCAGACGGGACTCATCATGCTCATCGGCCTGCTGGCCAAGACGGCCATCCTGCTCACCGAGTATGCCTCGGAGCGACGCCGGCAGGGAATGTCCATCGTGATGGCCGCCATGAGCGCTGCGGGCGCACGACTGCGACCCATCCTGATGACATCCATGACGATGATTCTGGGACTGCTGCCCCTGGCACTGGCCTCGGGCGTGGGAGCCAACGGCAACCGCTCGCTGGGCGTAGGCACCATCGGAGGCATGTTCGTAGGCACCATCGCCCTGCTTGTCGTCGTGCCCGTGCTCTTCGTGGTCTTCCAGCATGTCGAAGAACGTGTCTTCAAGCCCAAAAGAACGGCCGGGAAGAAAGAATCTTGACCCCTCGCGCTGTACTTTCGAGGAAAAGTGCTATCTTTGCAGCATGATTCGCACACGCCCGTACATTATTATAATATATCTGACGGCTGTCGCACTGCTGACGGCCTGCCACCACGATGACGACCTGAAGCCGTACGAACGCGTAATGCCGAAGGTTGAGCGCACCGTCATCTTCTACATGGCCGGGCAGAACAACCTCAATTATGCGCTGCAGGTGAACATCGACTCACTCGTGGCCGCACGCGAGGCAATCCCCGAGAACTGCAATGTCATCGTCTTCCGCGACTCGCCCGACGAGAGCACCATATCGCAACTCACTACAAAGAAGGGGCTGACCACCTGGTACCAGTATCCCAAGAACGTGAACAGCTGCGACTCCACCGCCATGCTCGAGGTGCTCAGACGCATCGTGCGCCACTTCCCCGCCCGCCATTACGGCCTCGTCTATGGCTCCCATGCCACAGGATGGACACCGCGCAACCTGGTGCGGAGAAAGACCGTAGGCCTCGACTGGGGACAGATAATCGCCAACGGGAAACTATACATGTCGATGAACCTCAGCGAGCTGCGATGGACGCTCGAGTATCTGCCCCACTTTGACTACATCTTCTTCGACGCATGCTTCATGCAGGACATCGAGATCGCCTACGAACTGCGGCGAGAGACCGACTGGATTATCGCTTCGCCTGCCGAGATACCGGCTCCCGGCGCACCCTACGACAAGCGCATGCTGACGGCCCTCTGCACGGCCGACGCGGAAGGCATCGTGAACAGCTATCACGACGGTTTCCCCAACCGCCGCAACTGGCCCTATGGCGGTGTGCCCATCTCGGCCATCCGCTGCGATTCGCTCGAAGTGCTCGCTCGCGCCACCCGACAATATGTACCCACACTCTTTGCCAATCGCAACGAAGTCTCCACCTACGGATTCCAGCCTCACTGCGATTACGCGAGAAATGTGGAAAGGACACCCATGTACATCGACTACACCTACCACTTCGACATGAAGACCACGATGTACCGCCTGCTCAGCACCGACGAGTTTGCCACTTGGGAAGCCGCCTACGAAGCTGCGGTGCCCTACCATCCGAGCGTCACTTCGTGGCATGCGAACGCTTGCATCCACACCACGATTTCCGACCCTGCACACTATGGGGCTGTCGCGATGTTCGTTCCGCTCGGCGTGTACGACCAGACGGGACTGAACGACAGCATCCACCAGACAGAGTGGTACAAGGCTGCCGGATGGGACGAAACGGGATGGTGAGCAAGGGGGGGGGGGGGACTTTTAGTCGAAAGCACTCTCGCTCGGAAAACTGCAAATAAATTTGCGTTTTCGCTCACTTATTCGTACCTTTGCACGCAATTTGGGAATAAGCACATATAATTAACTAATACAGATAAAGGATAAAACCCCATGAACATTTCATTCGAAAATGTGGACAAGGTCAACGGACTCCTGACTATCACACTGGAAAAAGCTGACTATGAAGAGAAAGTGACTGCGGCAATGAAGGACTTCCGCAAGAAAGCCAACATGCCTGGCTTCCGCCCGGGACAGGTGCCGATGGGACTCATCAAGAAACGTTTCGGCACGGAGATTACTGCCGAAGAAGTGAACAAAATACTCGGCAGCGAGATTTACAAGTACATCCGCGAACAGAAACTCAACGTGATGGGCGAACCACTGCCCAACGAGGAGAAGCAGCCAAAGCTGGACTTCGAGACGATGGAGGAGTTTACATTCGTCTTCGATGTCGCACTCGCACCCGAGTTCGATGCCAAGATCTCAAAGAAGGACACCCTGACCTACTACGACATCGAGGTCGAGGACAAGATGGTGGACGAGCAAATCCAGACCTACGCTCAGCGCGGAGGACACTATGACAAAGTGGAGAGCTACGAGCCGAAGGACATGGTGAAGGGCACTATGACACAGCTCGATGCCGAAGGAAACGCCCTCGAAGGTGGCATTCAGGTGGCGGACGCAGTCATGCTGCCCGACTACATGAAGGACGATGCAGAGAAAGCACGCTTTGCAGGCGCCAAGGTGGACGATATCGTGACCTTCAACCCCGCCAAGGCTTACGACAACAGCGAGGTGGAACTTTCCTCCCTGCTCCACATCACCAAGGATGAAGCCCGCGAGATGAAGAGCGACTTCACCTTCCAGATCACCGAAATCACACGCTATGTCCCCTCCCCCATCGACCAGACGCTCTTCGACCAAGTGCTGGGCGAAGGCGCAGTGAAGAGCGAAGAGGAGTTCACCGCAAAGATACGCGAGATGATGAACCGCGAGTTTGTCGGACACAGCGACTTCAAGTTCATGCAGGACCTCCGCGCCTATCTCACGGCACGCATCGGCGAGGTGACCTTCCCCGAGGCCATGCTCAGGCGCATCATGAAGCTGAACAACCCCGACAAGGAGGACGCCTACTTCGAAGAGCACTTCCCCGCCACACTCGACGAACTGAAGTGGCACCTCATCAAGGAGCAGCTCTCCGACCAGCTCGAGGTGAAGGTGGAGCAGCCCGACGTACTGGAGACAGCGAAGGCAAGCGCACGCGCACAGTTCGCACAGTATGGCATGGTGAACATCCCCGACGAGTACATCACGAACTACGCCAACAACATGCTCAAGAACGAGCAGCAGGCCGAGGGACTTGTGTCGCAGACCGTCGAGAACAAGATTTGCCAGAAGGCGAAGGAAGTGCTCACGCTCAAGACGAAGAAAGTCACCTTCTCCGAGTTCGACGAGATATTGAAGAACAGCACTCCCGCCAACTAACAAGCACACTCACACACCTAAACGACATGAAAGACGAATTTCGCAAATATGCCACGCGCCATCTGGGATTGAGCAGCATGGTGGTCGACGACGTCATCAGCGCACAGAACCACTACATGAATCCCTACATCCTGGAGGAGCGACAGCTGAACGTCACGCAGATGGACGTCTTCAGCCGACTGATGATGGATCGCGTAATCTTCCTCGGCACGGAGATTGACGACTACACTGCCAACACCCTGCAGGCACAGCTGCTCTTCCTCGACAGCACCGAGCCGGGCAAGGATATCAGCATCTACATCAATTCGCCGGGCGGAAGCGTACATGCGGGGCTCGGCATCTACGACACGATGCAGTTCGTCTCGAGCGATGTCACCACCATCTGCACGGGCATGGCCGCCTCGATGGCCGCAGTGCTGCTCGTGGCAGGTGCCGAAGGCAAGCGCAGCGCACTCCCACACAGCCGTGTGATGATCCATCAGCCGATGGGAGGCGCACAGGGACAGGCGAGCGACATCGAAATCACGGCACGCGAGATTCAGAAGCTCAAGAAGGAACTGTACACCATCATCGCCGAGCACTCGCACACCGATTTCGACAAGGTGTGGGCCGACAGCGACCGCGACTACTGGATGACGGCGCAGGAAGCCAAGGAGTACGGCATGATCGACCAAGTGCTGACACGCAAGTGACCAACCCCAACTAGAATGACACACATCACGACAATCATCAAGAATAGGGCCATCGCATATATGGCTCTATTCTGCTTTGTGCCGTCAACGCACGCACAGAAGATTCCACCCGCAAACTACGACGAATCCAAGGTGCCACACTATGTGCTGCCCGACGTACTGACATGCAACGACGGACAGCGAGTTACCACCAAGAGCGAATGGGAGCACAAGCGCCGACCCGAAATCTTGGAGACCTTCTACTCGCTCGAGTACGGACGCACGCCGAAGGAGAAGATCAAGGTGACATACACCCTCATCGAGGAGAACCCCAACGCACTGGGCGGACTTGCCACCATGCAGCAGGTGCGCCTCCGCTTCGAGGGTAACGGCCGACACATCAACACCCTCCTGCTGGCCTTCATTCCCAATGCGCGCAAGGGACGCGTGCCGGTGATGATTGGCTACAACTTCAAGGGCATCCACAGCATCACACCCGACGAGAGCATCCTCTACTCGCCCTACTTCGCCTCGCTGACAAACCGCGCCGACCCCGTACTGGAGCGCGGCAACCAGACTTCCCGCTGGCCGCTCGAGATGATCATGCAGCGCGGATATGCACTCGTGACGATGTGCTACCACGACTTCTTCCCCGACAATGCCAAGGGACGGCCCGAGAGTGCCGCCGCACTCTTCAGCGACTATCAGGGCAACCCGCTTCCCGAGGATGCCTGGCAGGCGCTCGGTGTGTGGGCATGGGGCAGCAGCCGCATTGCCGACTGGGTGGAGCAGCAGCCTTGGGCCGACAAGGATCGCCTGGCCATCATGGGACATAGCCGTCAGGGAAAGGCCGCGCTGTGGGCCGGTGCACAGGACACTCGCTTCCGTGTAGTGATTTCCAACGACTCGGGATGTGGCGGTGCAGCCCTCTCGAAGCGCGTCTATGGCGAGACAGTTGCCATCATCACCAATGCCTTCCCCCACTGGTTCTGCCCCGCATTCTCGCGCTTTGCCCAGAAGGAGGAGTCGCTGCCCTTCGACCAGCACGAACTGATAGCCCTCATGGCACCGCGCCACGTCTATGTGGCCAGCGCCAAGGAAGACAACTGGGCCGACCAGCGCGGCGAATTCCTCGCAGCATACCATGCCGGACCTGTCTTTGAGCTTTACGGCTTGCAGGGCTTGGGCACCGACAAGATGCCCGACATCCATCAGCCTATCATGCACCGCGTCGGCTACCACATCCGCGCAGGCAAGCACGATGTGACGGACTACGACTGGAAGTGCTATCTCGACTTCTGCGACAAGGCGTGGAAGGAGAAGTGAGCTCCACCTCGTTAAAGACGCAACACCTAAAACTAAGCCCCGAGGGGGCGGCAGACGCTGGCAATCACCAACACGCTGTCGCCCCTTCGGGGGTTTTAATGTTCAAGGGTCTTGTAAAGGTTAAAGATTAAAGGTTAAAGATTAAAGGTTAAAGACCTCGCAGCCAGCGTTAATGGTTAACGGTCAATGGTCAATGGTCAATGAAAGAAACGGTCAATGGTTAACGGTCAATGGTCAATGGTTAACGGTCAATGGTCAATGGTCAATGGTCAATGAAAGAAACGGTCAACACTTCTTCAGTCGCACCACGAGGCCGTCCATCTCGATTTCCTCTTCGCCCGCCATATACTGGAGCACCTGCGCCACCAACGTCTGGCTGGCATCCGCCACCTGTATGTCATACGCCGTGCAAGGGGCAGAGGCGAGGCGCGCTCTGATGGCCGCATGCACGCGCACAAAGTCCTCGGGCATCCCTGCTTCGGGCTCATCCTGACGGCAGACATCGCACAATCCGCAACGATGTGTCGTCTGTTCGCCGAAATACTTCAGCAACATCTGGCTGCGGCAATTGTCATGCTGCGTGCAGTACTCCACCATCGCGCTCATGCGGAAGGCAAATCGCTCACGGCGTTCCTCGTAAGTTGCCCGGGGCAGGCTCACGCGCTCGGCTTTCACGCGCGGCATGCGGAAGGTGATCGTAGGCAGATGCCTGCGCGGCACGTAATCGACGATGCCGTTGCGCGAGAGGTTTATCAGGATGTGGTAGATGGTGTCCATGTCGAAGCCCGTCTCGCGGCTCACAAGGTCCTCGTCGAGCGATATGTAATCCACGAAGATTCCGCCGTAGTGGCGCAGCATGGAGTTTATGATGGCCTCGGCACGTTCGTCGGCCACGCGATACAGTTCGGTACGCGTCGCCTTGATGCGCAGCCGGCTGGTCGAGGCCTCCTCTGTGCGATACTCGATGTAGCCCGCCTGTGTGAGTATGTGGAGTGCACCGCCGAGCATCACGGGATGGAAGTGGAAGTTGCGGCAAAACAGTTCCATGTTGAACTCGCGCGTCACGTTCATCCCGTCGCCCTCGGCCACATGCAGGAAGTCGCACACCTTCGCGTAGGCGTCCACGATGTATTCCTTGGGCGGAAACGAGTTGCCCACACGGCGCTGTGCCACCATCGTCTCCTTGCCATCGACAATCATGACGGCTTGCGCAAGCAGTCCGTCGCGACCCGCACGTCCAGCCTCCTGAAAGTATTCCTCGAGCGAGTCGGGCAGGTCGAGGTGCACCACGAGGCGTACGTCGGGCTTGTCGATGCCCATGCCGAAGGCGTTCGTGGCCACCATGATGCGCGTGCGGTCGCGGAGCCAGTCCTCCTGCCGCTGTGTCTTCTCCGCATTGTGCAGGCCTGCGTGGTAGTACGTTGCCGTGAATCCCTCCTGCTGCAGCATCTGCGCCACGTCGTGGCAGTGCTGGCGGTTGCGTATGTAGATGATGCAGGAGCCCGTCGTGGCGCGCAGGATGCGCAGGAGGTCGAGGTACTTCGAGTCGGCCCTACTGACGCAGTAGGCCAGATTCTTTCGGGCGAAGCTCATGCGGAAGACGTTCTCGCGCCCGAAGCCCAGCTGCTGCTGTATGTCTTGTGCCACCTCGGGTGTAGCCGTCGCTGTGAGGGCCAGCACCGGCGCTGTGGGGAGCACTTTGCGTATCTCCGCTATCCGTAGGTAGGCAGGGCGGAAGTCGTAGCCCCACTGGCTGATGCAATGGGCTTCGTCGACGGTGATGAAGCTCACCTTCATGTGCGCCAGTTTCTCGAGGAAGAGGTCGGAAGAGAGTCGCTCGGGCGAGACGTACAGGAACTTGTATCCGCCCAGGATGCAGTTCTCCATGGCAATCAGGTTCTCCTCGCGCGACTGTCCCGAGTAGACGATGGCCGCCCTCACGCCGCGTTGCCGCAGGTGGCGTATCTGGTCCTTCATCAGCGCTATCAGCGGAGTGACCACGAGGCATGTGCCCTCCATCACGAGTGCCGGCACCTGGAACGTAATGCTCTTGCCACCGCCCGTAGGCATCAGCCCGAGGGTGTCGCGCCCTGCGCCGATGCTCTCGATGATGTCGCGCTGTATGCCGCGGAAGTCATCGTATCCCCACACACGCCTCAGCGTGGCCAGGTATCTGTCTTCGGTATTCATTCTTCGTCGCTCGGACGTATGTCTTCGATCTGCAACTGCAGTTCGCCGCGCTTGTAGGTGTTCTCCTCGATGGTATAGACGATGTCGAACGACTGTTTGCTCTTTATGTAGCGTGCCTGCGAGCTTTGCCCGAAGGCAATGCCGTTCATCACGTTGCTGCTCTTGTTGTCCACGAGCTCCAGCTTGATGTGCTCCTGATGGCGCCCCACCACGCGGCTCGTGCCGTAGTCGTAGACGTGCTGGGTGCAGAAGAGGGGCTTCGGATTGTCGGGGCCGAAGGGATTGAAGCGCTTCAGGTCGTTGAAGAACTTCCGGTTGATGTCGCGGAAGTTCACTACGGCATTCACGTCGAGCACGGCGTCCGTCTGCTCGGGGCTGATGTGTGCGTCCACGTATTCCTCGAAGCGGCGCTTGAACTCCTGCACGTTCTCCGCCGGCATGCTCAGTCCTGCGGCGTAGGTATGTCCGCCGAAGTTCTCCAGCAGGTCGCTGCAGCTCTCGATGGCCTTATAGACGTCGAATCCCGCCACGGAGCGCGCCGAGCCGGTGACGATGTCGTCCGTCTTCGTGAGCACCACCGCCGGGCGGTAGTATATCTCGGTCAGTCGCGATGCCACGATGCCTATCACGCCGCGATGCCACGTCTCGTTGTATATCACGATGGCCTTGTGCTCGTTGCCGTGGTCGAGCGACGCCACGATCTGGTTAGCCTGCTCGGTCATCGACTTGTCCAGGTCCTTGCGCTGCTCGTTGTATTCGTTGATGCGCATGGCCTCTTCGCGCGCCTCCCTGAAGTTCCGCTCCACGAGCAGTGCCACGGCCTCCTTGCCCTTCTGCATGCGTCCCGAGGCATTGATGCGGGGCCCTATCTTGAAGATGATGTCGCCCATCGTAATCTCGTGGTTCGACAGGCCGCACACGTCGATGATTGCCCTTACGCCCACGCTCGGGCTGCTGTTCAGCTGCCGCAAGCCGTGGTAGGCCAGTATGCGGTTCTCGCCCATGATGGGCACGATGTCCGAGGCGATGCTGATGGCGCAGAGGTCGAGCAGGGGGACGAGTGTCGAGAACTCGATGCCGTTGTCGAGTGCAAAGGCCTGCATCAGCTTGAATCCCACGCCGCAGCCCGAGAGGTGCTTGTAGGGGTACATGTCGTCGTCGCGCTTCGCATTGAGCACAGCCACTGCGGGAGGCAACACGTCGCCCGGCACATGGTGGTCGCAGATGATGAAGTCGATGCCACGCTCGCGCGCATACGCCACCTCGTCGACAGCCTTTATGCCGCAGTCGAGCACGATGATAAGCTTCACGCCCGTCTCGGCGGCATAGTCCACGCCGCGGAACGACACGCCATACCCATCCTCGTTGCGGTCGGGGATGTAATAGTCGAGATTCGACGAAAACTGCTCCAGAAACTTATACACGAGGGCCACGGCCGTGCAGCCGTCCACGTCGTAGTCGCCATACACCAGTATGCGCTCCTTGCCTCCCAGCGCACGGTTGAGTCGTGCCACTGCCAGGTCCATGTCGCGCATCAGAAAGGGGTCGTGCAGGTCGTTGAGTTGCGGCCGGAAGAACTTGCGTGCTTCCTCCTCGGTCGTCACACCGCGTTCAATCAGGAAGCCGCACAAGATGGGGCTGATACCCAACTGTTTCGACAGTTCGGCAGCCTGTTCCTCCTGCGCCTGCGTAGGGCTTACTATGTTCCATTTGCACGACATTGTGTGTAAAGGTACGACAATTTTCCCACATTACCGCCCTTTTCGTTACCAAAAGTGCATTTTTTAACATAATTTGATAAAAGGAACGTGCAACGTTCAGTTAATCATCTTCACCTCTTCCGAGAACACACGATAGAAAGTGAGGGTCTGTTCCGTCAGCCACGCAAGGGCTTTCTCCACCCCTTCCGGGTCGGTAAGATCGGCTTTATGAAAGAGGGCTATCGTCTTGTCCTTGGCCGACGGATTTGCGTCCCATTTCGGTTCGCAACCCAATTTGTTTCCTAGGCATATTGGCTTAACGCGAAATAATAGCGAATGCTTTCCATTAGTCCGGATTTCTCCCCGAACGTGGTGCAAAGATAAGAAGAAAACGGGTAAGGGGCAAAAAGTTGGCGTGTTTTTTTGCGATTTTTGTTTGCAGTGGGTTCGGATGATTACCCCTCCCTCAGGCACTTGGGGGGAGGGGCTTGTAGTTCACGGCGGCTGTCATTCAGTGACTCGGAGCAGGACTTCGTGTCCTCGGCGCAGGGCGGCGTTGATGCGGCCATAGAGGAGGATGAAGAGGGGTCGGCTGAGTTTGACGCATCCGGGGCAGATGGTGTGCCCGACAATGATGCGGCCGTCGGTGGCGTTCCAGATGCCGTTGCCGGGGACGATGCAGATGGTTGGCTGTTCCTTGATCGTGGGCACGCGGCGTCCGAATGTCTTGTTGCGGCACAGGCAGATGTGGTAGGTGCCTGCCGACAGGCGGTGGCGGGCGTGTTCGGTCGTGTCGCAGACGCTGCCACCGCTGATGCTGATGGTGCCGTCGCATGTGGTTTCCTTCACTCGGTGTCGATGTAGAGGTATTTCCAGCATGTATATATATATGTTTTTGGCCAGTTTACAGTTTACAGTTTACGTTTGGCACCCATCGGGTGGCGCGCTGTGTGTCGTCCGCCCGTGGGTGTCGTCTTGTTCCTGCCTTCAGTAGATTTTCTCGAATACGTCTTTCTCGACCTCGAATATCCACTTCTTGCTCGTTGCCCAGATGTAGATG
>JAILBW010000112.1 GCA_024680695.1 Bacteroidaceae bacterium | reverse complement strand
GCGATAGAGACAGCAATGCAGACGAACCTATATGCCTGCATTTCTTTTATAAAAAAACAAAGCATGCCCAGAGCCGAAATCATTCCCTGGAGACGTTGTATGTTCATGCTTTTCTGCCCCTCAGTCTGTATGCGCAAGCGTTCTTTGTCATATTCATCCCAAAGAGGCTCCAGAGAGGACAGCGAGAAAACGGGAGCCAAGGATATGCCGAGACTCGCACATATACTGTTCACGCTTATCAAGTATCGGTCAGGCCCCAATTCAACCCGGCTATTCTTCGTAATCTGCGCCTTATTTACAGCCACGCCATCTACGTATGTGACATTACGTGCCTGCAGATTCTGAATTGACATGTTGCCATTGGGCAAAACGCTTAGACAACAATGCTGCCGGCTCACATTGAGGGGCACACAGCCCACGGCACCCAGAGTCAAGACCTTGCTATTTGCCGCTACCTGCAAACGTCGATTCCCAGATTCACGTCCAATAACGATGTCCATAAGTATTGCTATTCTGCAGTCTGAGATTTATACTTGGCAATATTCACCATTGTTTCTTTGAGTGCTTTCAACGACTCTTTGCTGCACTCTATCTTATAGGCAAAACTCTCACCGTCGCTCATGACAAGCAGCTGTTTGAAAGGGTGGATTCGATAGATGAAGTTCATATTCACGATGAACCCCTTTCCGACTCGGACAAACATCGTGGCTCGTTCGCGAAGACTGTCACTAAGCAGTTTCTGCATGCCTGACAAATTTATACAAACACATGCTTTCAATTTATTCTTCTGAACAACATTCGTATAATTACCGTCCCCCTCAATATAAACGATTTTGGAAACGTCTATGCGATACAGTTCGTCACGGTTGTTCAGGTACAAATAATCTGTTTTCATATTGGTATATCTTTTATTCGCCCTCAAAGTTACAAAGATATTTTAAAATGAGAAACGAAATCGAGAAAAACTTTGGTTGGTGGCTCGTTTCATCACTTTGAGTTGCAGTGAAACAAACGTTATAGTTTTATAGCCATGAAGCGGAACAACCCGCGACGGCAAGCGGAGGAGGGTACGACAGCAAGCAGAGGAGGGTACGACAGCAAACACCTCTGACAGCTCCTTTAGGGGAGTGACTGATTCGGGATTATTGTCAGCGGACGATTTTGGATCACCAATTTTTTGTAGTGTACTGATTTTGGTTGACTACCTGTTTGCCTAAACCCTAAGATTAGTTGACTCGGTTAAACGTTAAGACTTTTTTTAGTTGACTGTTGCCAATTTTTAGGAGACCTCCCTAAGCCCTACACAAACCACTATATATAAATGGATTAGAATGAGGGAATCTGGTTTAACACCTCCCTAACACCTCCCTGAGACCTCCCTAACACCTCCCTACTTATCTGATTAAGCCCAAATGACCTCATACAAAGTTGGCAGAGATGCTTGGATTGAGATGTTTGGATTGAGGTCTCAGGGAGGTGTTAGGGAGGTCTCAGGGAGGTCTAACAGACGGGCCTCCCCTACTCAATCCTCTAATTCACAAATGCTTGAATAGTCAGAGAGGGAATCTTGAGGATTTCAAACCTCAAAGCCTAAAAGTCGGAACACAAATCCGATACAACTGAACAGCAAAAGCGAAACGTCACTGAAAAAAGGGCATACTGAACCGGAAAACCAAACATCGGTCCAGCAGTCGTACTTAAGACATATCGTGCTCGTCTCTGTCGCTCTCTACTGCTCTCTCGACTGTGCTGCCCATTCGATGCCGCGCTGCATGATCTGCATGGCCTCGGGCACGCGGAAGTCGTTGGCATCGTGGCAGAGTGAGGAATAGAAGATGCGGCCACGGCCGTAGTACTTCTTCCAGACGACGGGCATCACAACATCCTTTATCCACGGTGCATGCTCGCCGCTGAAGGTGGTGGTGGCGAGGACCTTCACACCGGGATCGACGTGCATGTAGTACTGCTCGGACTGCATGCGGAACTTCTTCATTCCGCGCGTCACAGGGTCTTTCCGGTCGCAGATGCGCACCTCGTAGTCAACCTTGCCACCCGGATGGGCCACCCACTGGCCACCCACCATGAACTGGTATTCGGTGTTGTTGCGGAAGGCATCGCCCAGTCCGCCGTGCCAGCCGGCCAGCCCGACACCATTGCGTACAGCCTCGGTGAGGCCTCGTTCCTGTTCGCCCGTCAGCGTGCCCATCGTCCACGTCTGGATGATCAAGTCAATCTGTCCCATGAGCGCCTTATCCGTGTAGGCATCAAGACTCTGACTGGAATGCACGATGGCTCCCTGCGCCTCGAGCCAGGGCTTCAGGAGGTCGTGGGTCTGACGAGGTTCGTGACCGTCCCATCCGCCATAGACGAAAAGGATTTGCTTGCCCTTGAGCGGGCTTTCTTGTGCGACAGCCTGTACCGAGGCACAGACGAGCGTCAGCAGGGCGATGAAGATTCTTTTCATAGGATTCGTATTTTAGGTTCTTTATTCTTTCGGATTCAGCCCCATCTCAGCTGCCTTCTCGAGCATGAACTGGAAGGCAGCTTCGTGGTCGTTGGGGATTTGACTGTCCCAGATGGCGTCCTTGATGGCCTGCTTGAGGATGCCGACCTCGCGGCAGGGCGGCAAGCCGAACGTCTGCATGATTTCCTCGCCCGAGACGGGATTGGTCCAGGTGCGGTAGTTGTCGCGCGCCTGCAGGTCGATGAGCTTCTGCCGCACAAGGCGGAAGTTGTCGAGGAAGCGCTGCTTGCGTTGCTGGTTGCGGCTGGTGATGTCGGCCTCGCAGAGCAGCATCAGGTCGTCGATGTCCTCGCCAGCCTCGAAGAGAAGCCGGCGCACGGCCGAATCGGTGACCTCCTCGTCGGCGATGACGATGGGGCGCATGTGGAGTCCGACGAGTTTCTCTACGTACTGGAGGCGTTCGTCCAGAGGGAGTTTCATGCGGCGGAAGAGCGGTGCCACCATCTTCTGCCCGATGTAGTTATGGTTGTGAAACGTCCACCCGACACCATTCTCCCATCGTTTGCTTCGCGGCTTCCCCACATCGTGGAGCAGGGCTGCCCAGCGTAGCCAGAGGGCTGCATCGCCGCCCAGCGAAGTCGGAAGGGGCCCGCGAGCCACATTGTCGAGCACCTCGAGTGTGTGGTAGAAGTTGTCCTTGTGAGCCCGTCCGTTGCGCACCTCAACGCCCTCCAGCGCCGCAATCTCTGGCAGTATGAGCGGCAGCAGACCGCAGCGGGAAAGTTCGATGAAGCCGATGCTGGGCGTGGGGCTCATCATTATCTTGTTCAGTTCGTCGATAATGCGCTCCTGCGAGATAATCTTGATGCGTTCGGCGTTGCGGCTGAGGGCCTCCTGTGTCTCGTCTTCAATGCGAAAGTTGAGTTGCGTGGCGAAGCGGATGCAGCGCATCATACGCAAGGGATCGTCCGAGAAGGTCACGTCGGGGTCGAGCGGAGTAGCAATGAGGCCGTCCTCCAAGTCGTAGAGTCCGTCGAAGCGGTCGATGAGTTCGCCGAAGCGGTCGCTGTTGAGGCAGACGGCTAAGGCGTTGATGGTGAAGTCGCGACGGTCGAGGTCGTCATCAAGCGTACCATCCTCGACCACAGGCTTGCGGCTGTCGTGGCTGTAGCTCTCGCGGCGGGCACCGACAAACTCCACCTCCATGCCGTGATATTTCAGTTGGGCCGTGCCGAAGTTGCGGAACACACTGACGTGGGCACCGCGCCCCAGTCGCCGTCCGAGCGCCTCGGCGACCTTGATGCCCGAACCCACCACCACGCAGTCGATATCCTTCGAGGGACGCTCGAGGAATAGGTCGCGCACGTAGCCGCCCACGACGTAACATTCCATGCCCAGCGCGTCGGCCACCTCGCCTATCTGGTGGAAGATGGATGCCGAGAGTGCTTGCTGCATTTCTTCGCGTGATATCTGTCGCATTGATGGATGAGAAAGGGCTATTAGAGTCCACCCCCTACACTTCCCGAGGGAGTAGAACAGGAAGCAGGGGCGGGTGCAAACTATTCACTTTTCACTATTCACTTTTCACTATTCACTCTTCATTCTTCTTCAAGTCCTCAGTCAGCTTGCGCTCGTAGAATTGCACCTTGACGTGCAGGCGCTCCCATTCCTCGCCCTCGGCATGTTGCAGGCTGTCGCGGGCTGCGGTGAGCTCGATGCTGTCAAGCAGGAGTATGCCCTGCCGGCGTGCGTCGAGCGCCGTCGGGAAACGCTTCCGCATTGAATAGATGGTGTCGCGCGCCTCGTCATAGTGCTGATAGCGCAGAGCAAAGCGTGCATCACCCAGCATGCGCCCGGCGGCCTTGTCCACCGAACTCTGCTTGTCACAGGCGCTCAGCACACTGAGAAGCATGCAGAGCGGAATAATATGTCGTTTCATCGTCACCAGAATTTATTGTTCTTCTTGTTGTATGTAAAGCCTGCCAACGCCAATGTCTCTTCGAGCGTGAAACGATCCAGCTGCATGTCGTCGCACAGGGCGTCGAGCGAGGGGTATTCGTCGCGCAGCTTCGTGTTCACGTAGCTTAGCAGCATATAGGGGTCGGAGGGGAGAGGAGAGCTCATAGTTGACAGTGAAGAGTTTATATTTCTCAGAAGAGTGGCAGGACGAAGTTGCGGATATCGTTGCTAAAAGCCAACAGCATCAGGAGAACGAGGATGACGATCCCGATGCGCTCGATCCACTCCATCGCACGGTCGCTGGGCTGACGGCCCGTGACAGCCTCGTAGAGGAGCAGGACGATGTGTCCGCCGTCGAGTCCCGGTATGGGCAGGATGTTCATCACCGCGAGGATGATGCTGATGAAGGCCGTGAGCATCCAGAACTGGTGCCAGTCCCATGCCGAGGGGAAGATGTTGCCAATCGTGATGAAGGAGCCCACCGACTTGGCTCCGTCGGCCGTAGCCACATAGCGCAGGTCGCTCACATAGCCCTTCAGCGTGTCCCATCCCTTCTTCAGTCCAGCGGGAATGCAGCTGACGAGGTTGTAGTCCTGATGCACCGACTCGTAGTACTTGACGGGATATTGGCGCAGGATGCCCATCAGGTAGTTCTCGTCGAGTTGGAGCGAGAATGTGTCGGTGCGGCTGCCGTCGGCCGATGCAAGCACGATGTCCATAGTGCGCAGGCGCAGGCTATCCTCGGCGGTACAGCCAGGCGCGGCAAGCACATCGGCACGCCGCAGGACGATGTTGTCGAAATCGGTCCAAGTGGTCATCTCGTGCCCATCGACCGAGAGTAGTCGGTCGCCGGCCTTTCCGCCCACCTTAGCCATTGCCGAGCCTGGCAGCACAGAATCGATGACGGCTGGTGCATAGAGGGTGAGGAAGGGGGGCACCTCCTGCAGGATGCGCAGCATGTTCAGTTTCTCAGTCAGCTGGATGGTGACCTCTTGTCCGCCACGTAGGACGGTGACCGATGAAGCCTTCGACAGGGCGCGATAGACCGTGCCAATGTTCCACTCGGCAATTTCCTTGCCATCGGCTGCCACAGGGATATCGCCGTCGCGAAATCCGAGCTCAGTGGCATGCTCGTTGAACTGGAATCCCTGCTCCACATTGCGCATCGGCAGATAGTCGCGGCCCCAGGTGAACATCACGGCGCTGTAGATGACCAAGGCCGTAATCAGGTTCATCAGCACGCCGCCGGCCATGATGAGGAAACGTTTCCACACCTTCTGCGAACGGAATTCGTCGGCCTGTGCCGGCTGCTTCATCTGCTCGGTGTCCATGCTCTCGTCGATCATGCCGGCAATCTTCACATAGCCGCCCAGAGGCACCCATCCGATGCCGTACTCCGTTTCGTTCTTCGCAATACGGGGGAAGAGACGGGCGAACCACTTGTCACGGGTGCTGAAGAGGTGGAAGTAGGGGTTGAAGAACATGTAGAACTTCTCGACCTTCACGCCGAAGAGCTTCGAGAAGCCGAAGTGTCCGAACTCGTGCAAGACTACCAAAAGGCTGAGGCAGCACAGCAGCTGCAGGGCTTTTATCAATACTACTGACATATTTACTTACGAATTTCTTTTTAACGTCCCCCATCTTTCCCATGGTGGGGGCACTTGCTTACGTTACATTCTTACTTATACTCTCGATGCACCTCTCTCCCCTTCTAAGAGTGGTTGGAAGAGATGAGTTCCTTGGCGATGCGCCGTGCCTCGGCATCGCAGGCCAGATAGTCGTCGAGCGAGAGCGACTCAGCATGCGCCACACGCTGGAGTGTCTGCCCAATGACGTCGGCCATCTGCAGGAAACCACACTCTCCGCGACGGAAAGCCAGGTTCACCACCTCGTTGGCGGCGTTCACGATACAGGCGGCGTTGCCTCCCAGCCGGATGGCTTCGTAGGCCATTTGCAGGCAGCCGAACTTCTCGGTGTCGGGACGTTCAAAGGTAAGGTCGTGCATCTCCCACCAGTCGATGCGCGGGAAGTTGCTCTTCAGGCGTTTGGGATACGAGAGGGCCAACTGTATGGGCACTCGCATGTCGGGCATGCCGAGCTGCGCCTTGACGGCACCGTCCTCGAACTGTACCGCGCTGTGGATGATGCTCTGCGGATGCACAACCACCTGAATCCTCTCAGGCGCCACGTCGAAGAGCCATCGTGCCTCGATGACCTCGAAGCCCTTGTTCATCATCGTCGCGCTGTCGATGGTTATCTTGGCTCCCATGTCCCAGTTGGGATGCTTTAACGCCATCGCAGGCGTCACGTCGCGAAGCTGCTCGCGAGTGTAGGTGCGGAAGGGGCCTCCGCTGGCCGTCAGGATGATCTTCTCGATGGGGCTCTGTTCGCCCATCAAGCTCTGGAAGATGGCACTGTGCTCGCTATCGACAGGCAGGATGGGTACCCGATGTGCCACACACTGCTGTGTGACCAGTTCGCCGGCGACCACCAGCGTCTCCTTGTTGGCCAACGCGATGGGTTTCCCTGCCTCGATGGCACTGAGCGTGGGGCGCAGTCCTGCAAAACCCACCAGTGCCGTGAGCACTACGTCCACCGGCTCCATCTGCACCACCTGGCACAACGCATCGGCACCGGCATAGACCTGTATCGGTTCCTCACGCAGCGCCTCGCGCACATATTCGTAGCGGCTATCGTCGGCGATAACGACGCAGGCGGGCTGAAACTTCTTCGCCTGACGAATGAGCAGGTCGGCCTGCGTATTGGCCGTCAGCACGTAAGCCTCGAAGAGGTCGGGGTTCGCCTCTATGACCTCCAATGCTTGCGTGCCGATGCTCCCTGTGGAACCTAATATGCAGATTCTCTTCATATTTCCTATTCTCGTTTCATTCTCCCCCCGTCCATCCGTTCCCTTCTCCTTGGAGCGACTGGGGAGCGAACATTATTCTCTTTACAACTCAAGCAACCCCTCAGGCAAATGCATGTAGAGGATGCGGCCCTTGTGGTCCACCTGCTCGATGAACGGCTCGGCAGCCGGAATCAGACGGTCGCCGACGGAGAAGAGCACATTGGCCGTCGTGTCGTCCACATGGTCGATGGTGCCCAGTTCGCCCGCCCTGGCATCCACGATGCGGAAGCCCGTGAAATAGCGCCAGGTGTAGTCCTCTTCCTCGCTGCGGTCGGGCGTGAGGGAATGGGGAAAATACACCTCGCAGCCACACAGTTCGCGAGCCTCGTCGGCAGTGTCGTAGCCCTGAAACTTTACGAGCGCCATCGTGTTCGAGCGGAAGCGGTACTCCTCCAAGAAGAAAGGCACCAGCAATCCCTCGATGCGCACCACCAGATAGTCGGCCTCAGCACGGTCCCAGACATCGTCCGTGAACGACATCGCCACCTCGCCACGAATGCCGTGGGTTCGGGTAATGACTCCTATCTGATATACCTCTTCGTCGCGTATCATTCTATTCTCCGTATGTGAGCACCCAAGGCGTTCAGTCGTTCCTCGATATGTTCGTATCCGCGGTCTATCTGCCCGATGTTGTCTATCCGGCTCGTACCGCTGGCACTCATGGCCGCGATGAGCAGGGCGATGCCCGCGCGAATGTCGGGACTTGTCATGCGCCCGCCGTGCAGCTGTCGCTGGTGGTCGTGTCCGACGACGACAGCGCGATGCGGATCGCACAATATAATCTGCGCCCCCATGTCAATGAGCTTATCGACGAAGAAGAGGCGACTCTCGAACATCTTCTGATGGATGAGCACCGAGCCTTTGGCCTGAGTGCTCACTACCAACAGGACGCTGAGCAGGTCGGGGGTCAGCCCCGGCCAGGGAGCATCGGAGAGCGTCATGAACGAGCCGTCGAGGAAGGTCTCTATCTCGTAGTGCGCATGGTGCGGCACGAGGAGGTCATCGCCCTGCGCTTCCACGCTGATTCCCAGCCGGCGGAAGGTGGCCGGAATGATGCCTAAGTGCTCGTGGCTCACATTGCAGATGCGGATGCCGTCGCCCACCATTGCGCCCATGCCGATGAACGATCCCACCTCGATCATGTCGGGCAGGATGGTATGTTCGGTGCCGCCCAAAGCCTCTACGCCCTCGATGGTGAGCAGGTTGCTGCCGATGCCGGCAATGCGCGCTCCCATCCGCACGAGCATCCTGCACAGCTGCTGCACATAAGGCTCGCAGGCGGCGTTGTATATCGTCGTGATTCCTCGCGCCAATACGGCGGCCATGATGATGTTGGCCGTACCGGTCACCGAGGCTTCGTCCAGCAGCATGTAGTCTCCCCGGAGCTCTCGCGCCCTGACGAGGTAAGTGCCCTGTGCTGCATCATATTCGAACTCGGCACCCAGCCGCTGCATGCCCATGAAGTGGGTGTCGAGCCGGCGTCGGCCGATGCGGTCGCCACCAGGCCGAGCCACTACGGCACGCCCCGTCCGGGCCAGCTGCGGCCCCATGAGCATGATGCTTCCGCGCAGTTCGCTACATTGTCGGACAAACTCTGGGCTCTCGAGGAAGTCAAGGTCGATGGTGCTAGCCCGGAAGGTGAAGTCGCCCTTTCCGTGCCTTTCCACCTCCACGCCCATGCGTTGCATCAGGCCTATCAAGTTGGCCACATCGGCAATGTCAGGCACGTTGTGGATGCGCACGGCTTCGCTGGTCAGCATCACGGCACAGAGCACCTGCAGGGCCTCGTTCTTGGCTCCCTGCGGATGGATGTCGCCCTTGATGCGATGTCCGCCTTCGATGATGAACGATGCCACTATTTTCTCTTCTTTCTTTTGCCTCCGGACAGTTGCGCAGCCGAGGGCATACCGACTGGTGCGAAACGGAAGTTGTCCGTGTCGAGGGAGAGTTCGCCGTCCGAGTAGCGCATGATGTCCTGCGCCACCAGTTCCTCGTCCATCGCATCGCGATTCCAGACGAAGAGATCTTGCTTCATCTGGTTGGCCACCATCTGCACCAGCAGTTGGCGCTCAGGGCTCTCCGGCAGCGACTTGGCATAGTTGAGCGCACTCTCCACCAGAGCCCCGTAGTGCCGACGACGGATCTTCTTCATCGGGTAGTGCAGGGGTGCAGGATGTGCCGAAACTTCCTCGGCAGGAACTATCTCCACGGGATAGTCGATGTCGAGACGATAGCGGGAGATGCGTGCCAGATGGTTCCACAGCTTCTGCTCCAGTTCGTCCTGATTGTCCTGTTCCACATGCACTCGCCGCATGACGGCAACGATGGCCGCTGCGCAACGCTGGCGCTGCTGTCTGTCGGGCAGAGCGACGGCCATATCCACCATGTCCTGTACGCCGCGCCCGTATTCGGGCATCAGCAATTGTTCTTTCTGTGTGTTGTATTGCATCGAGTTATCAATTGATTTGCAATTTAACGATATTACGCTTTACCATTGGGCTCCAAGGGAGAGCGGGAGAGGCCCGGCTTGTATTCTTTCAGATAGCTTGGCTCGAAGTAGGCCACATCCTCATATTCCTCCCTTGCCACAGCTCGCTCGGCCAGCGGACACATGTGGCGCGCCAGCGGATGGATGTCGGGCAGGAAGAGGGCATTCGGATGGCGTATCGTCTCGCGACACTTCGCCGCACCGTTGCCGAAGAAGCACACAGGGCCGCGCTCCAGATAGGGCAGATAGGTGGTTTCATCCACCACATCCGCCGCGATGGGGCGCACTTCCCTCAGTGCACGATCATAGACAGCGGAATACACCTCCATGCGCCGGGCGTCAATCATCGGGACAAGGAGTGCTTCGTCAGGCATATCGTCCCGATACAGGAGCACCGGCACGCAGAGCACCTCGAGCGTCGGCAGAGCAATGAGCGGCACACGACGGCCATAGCACACCCCCTTGGCCATCGAGGCGCCGATGCGCAGGCCCGTATAGCTGCCCGGCCCGCGGCTCACCGCCACCGCATCTAACGGGATGGCGTGACTCTCGGCAAACGACAGCGCCTCCTGCACGAACTTGCCACACGAGACAGCATGGCTCGGGCCTTCCATATCCTCGCTGTGGCACAACACCGCTCCGTCCTGGCTCAACGCCACGGAGCACACCGATGTACTGGTCTCAATATGTAATATGCACGACATGGCTTTTTTCTTCTTCGTCGCTATTTGCCCACAAAAGTACAACTATTTTCCGAATTACCGAAACGACAGGCCATAAAAAGGTTCTGCCCGAAAAGAAACCTCTCCTTTTACCGCCCTGCGGCATCCACCTGCATCTGCGTCGTGCGGCTATTATTAAATTAAGGTAAAGCGTGCGCGACCCTCAATGTCTAACTTTAGGTTGGGATTCCAGTAGTCTCATATTCGCATCTATCGGGCAGAATGGCCTCAAGCTTCTTTCCCAACATTGCCTTACCGTAGTAGAAGTTGCCGCTGTATTCATCGTTCAGGGTAATCACGTCGCACCCGCGGAAGTCTGTCCTCTCGATGCACTCATCGTTGTACAGGGCATGGTAGCGCGAACGGAGCCGGCTATCCTCGCGCCTGCCTTCCTGAGCCATGTGCAGCACGTATATCAGCCACGTGAGGTTACGGCTTTCCCTGAATCGCGA
>JAILBW010000100.1 GCA_024680695.1 Bacteroidaceae bacterium | reverse complement strand
CATACATTACGCCCAAGTTGAACTGAGCTTTAGCCTTTCCCTGTTCCGCGGCCTTGTGATACCACTTCGCGGCTTCGACGTAATCCTGCTTTCTACCGTTCTGTCCAAAGTAATAATCGTTACCCAATTGAAACTGCTCGTCGGCAGATGTGGGGTCGGCCTTTTTCGCAATGTCCTTGCCTGTCAACTGACGAATACTATTGAACATATTCTCTTTCTGCGGCAGGTCGTTCCACATAATTATGTTCATGAGCTTGCACACGAGGCGGAACTCGTCGTTCAATTGACAACCATCGATGTTCAAGATGATTACATCCTTCTGCGTCTCGCTCTTCACCTTTTCCTTGGCGAAAAGCAGTTCATTCAAGGCCCATTCTGACTCTTGCGACTCTTTGGATAGCATGAAAAGGAAGACGCGACACGCATTGATGCCATCCACGATGTCTTTTGAAAATCTCAACGAGCTCGCCGGGATGTTTCTCACGTCCATCCAGCACTCTGTCCCTGTTGCCTCCTCAATCTCGGCCTTAATCGCCGCCACCAATGTCAGATTCTTGCGACTGTAACTAATGAATATCTCTTTGTCCATAAGTCGGATATGATGCCTTTATCAATTCTTTGCAAATTGTTTAAGAAGCGTTTGCCTGCGCAAGCATCTCAGATTACTACAGCAAGCAGAAGCGTTTGCTTGCGCAAGCATCTCGGATTACTACAGCAAGCAGAAGCGTTTGCCTGCGCAAGCATCTCGAATTACAACAGCAAGCAGAAGCGTTTGCCTGCGCAAGTGGAGAGGGCTGGGTGAGTCTGTCTCCAGTTATCCCTTGATAAGCTGAAGGAATTCCTGGCGAGTCTTGGCCTGATTGAAGGCGCCGGAGAAGTCGCTGGTGGTGGTGATGCTGCCCTGCTTCTGCACGCCGCGCATCTGCATGCAGGTGTGCTGGGCTTCGATGACGACCATCACGCCCAGAGGAGCAAGGGCTTCCTGAATGCACTCGCGAATCTGTTTCGTAAGGCGCTCCTGTATCTGGAGCCGGCGGGCGAAGCAATCGACTACGCGGGCAATCTTGCTGAGGCCCGTCACCTGCCCGTCGGGGATGTAGGCGATGTGTACGCGCCCGTAGAACGGGAGCATGTGGTGCTCGCAGAGAGAATAGAAATTGATGTCGCGCACGATGACCATCTGGCGGTAGTCTTCGTGGAACTTGGCCGAGTTGAGTATCTCGATGGGGTCCTGCGAATAGCCAGTCGTAAGTTCCTGCATGGCCCGGGCCACACGCTCGGGGGTGCGCAGAAGTCCCTCACGCTGAGGATCCTCGCCGATGAGTTCGAGCACTCGGCGCATGTGCCCGGCCAGTTCTTCCTGGGCGGGAGTCAATGGTGCTTTCTTTTCCATCAGTAGCTCACGTTTACCTTACTCTTTACGATAACGGCTTCGCGGAATCGGCCTGTCTCCTTCAGCTGGCGGAACACCTCGTTGGCCTCCTCGTAGGTGCGGAAGTCGCCGACGCGGCATATCCAATGGGGGCTGGAGAAGTGGGTATAGACGGAGAGGTCCATGAAGAGGCTCTTCACGCGGTTGCCCATCATCGTGGCCTCGTTTTTGGCCTGACGCGAATTGCCGCCGGAATAGACTTGGATGCGATAGCCGTTCATGCGCACCTTGTTCGTGGACGTCGGCGTGGCATCGACGAGGATATCCTGCGACGAGGGCACACTCGGGGTGACGGCGGTTTCCCGGCCAGTCTTGCTGCCTGTGGCGGCTGTCCCGTCAATGCCGTTCACCAGGTCGGTGATGGCTTGGCTCTGAAAGAGGACGACGGCACCCTTGCCGGGCACGGTCTTTTGCAGCTGTTCGGTAAACGTAGTCTGCGCCATCATGGGGGCAGAGCCGACGAACAGCAAAATGGTCAGTAGCTGCTTGCGCATAGATTCAATGGGTTCAAGAGTTCAAGGGTTGGCCTCTCCCCCCCCTCTCCTAAAGGAAAGGGGGAAGGGAAGTCTCTCCCTTTAGGTAGGGGAGATTTAGAGGAGGCTGGTCAATGGCCTATGATTCTTACTTCTTCCAAGCGTCGATGATGCCCTTGAAGTCGGGAGCCTTCAGCGAAGCGCCGCCGATGAGACCGCCGTCGATGTCGGGTTTAGCAAAGAGCTCGGGGGCATTGCTGGCCTTGCAGCTGCCGCCGTAGAGGATGCTTGTCTCCTCGGCTACCTCGGCACCATACACCTCGGCCACACACTTGCGGATGAAGGCGTGGATTTCCTCGGCCTGCTCAGCCGAAGCGGTCTTGCCCGTACCGATGGCCCAGATGGGTTCGTAGGCAATGACTATTTGTTTCCATTGCTCGGGAGTGAGGTGGAACACGCTGCCTTCCAGTTCCGTACGGCACACGGTCTCCTGTACGCCCTTCTCGCGCTCGTCAAGACTCTCGCCGATGCAGAAGATAATCTTCAGCCCGTTCTCCAGCGCCAGGTCCACCTTTGCCTTCAGGATTTCGGGTGTCTCGCGATAGTACTCACGACGCTCGCTATGGCCCAGAATCACATACTCGGCGCCGGTGCTCTTCACCATTGCGGCACTCACCTCGCCGGTATAGGCGCCGCTGGCCTTGTCGGCACAGTTCTCGGCGCCGACGGCAATCACACTGTCCTTCGTCAGCTCGGCTACGGTTGCCAGATGGATGAAGGGTGTGCAAATCACGACTTCGCAATTGGGTTTCTCAGCCTCGAGCATTTCCTTCAGTTCTGTAGCCAGAGCCACACCTTCCTGCAGGGTCTTGTTCATTTTCCAGTTGCCTGCAACGATTTTCTTTCTCATGTCTTTTCGTTTTTAGTGTTAGTATTTTGGTAAGTATGTAACTTTCTTATTCGCCACCAAGCCCACACCTGATCGGCCAACGTCCATATCAGCAGGGGCACCAGATACCAAAGCAGTACGCGCACGATGCGCCACATAATACCGCGCGGATGGGGGTGCGCCAAGGGCAGCTGATCGAGCGGAGCGCTCAGCACCTCCTCGCGAGGGAAGGCCGAGGCTGGCCACTTGTTCGCCACCCGACTCCCTTCGAGTAGCAGCAGCCCGGGATTCGAGCGCACCATCGTCTTCAGCGCGATGGCGTCCGTATGAAGGAAAGGGTACTCGGCACCCGTGATGTCCTGCCAATGCGAAATGGCTTCCTCACCACTTGCGGTAAGGCAGAGGAACGGGTAGCCATACACCAGACAATAGTCGTGAATCGTAGCCACGCGGTCCATAACGCCGTCGTCGGCCTGCTCCAGACTGGGCGAGACGAGCAGGAACTTGTACCCCGAATCGGCAAGCACTTCCTCCGTGATATCCCGCTCGGGAGCGTCAATCGGCACCATCGTGAGGTCGTGTATCTCGGGCTGTGCCGAACGTCCGCCCACCACTCTCGTCCGCGAATCGACGAATGTCCACGAGGAGTCGGGATAGTCGTCGAGCGAGAACTCGCGTCGCTCCCCGTCCTTCTCCATCAGGAAGGTAGTTTCGTACTGCACCTCCTCGCCCTCGGCGATTGCCATCTTCTCCCGAATGTCCGCACCAATATGGTAGGGACGGAAATCGATGAGAGGCAGTCCGTGGATGTTCAGCAAGGCGAAGACGAAGGCGAATATCCAGGAATAGAGCGTGATGAGCCATTGGTTGCGACGCGTCACGAAGCGTGTCACCTGCCGCCCATAGCGGAGCAACACCAAGGTCGCACCCAGCAGGAGCACATTCTTCCAGAACGTCTGCCAGTTGGTGAGCACCAGCGCGTCGCCAAAGCAACCACAGTCCTGCACGGGATTCGTCAACGCCAAATAGAATGTCAGCGGAGTGAAGACGGCCATCAAGGCGAGCACGAACCAGACGCTACGCCTGCGGTTGATGCCGAAGAAGAACCAGACGCCCAGACAGAACTCGAGCATGGCCAGCGCCACGGCAGCCACCAACGGCAGCGGATACGGCACCAACGATGCAAGGCCAAATGCCTGGGCATAGTCCTCAATCTTGTACTGCGTGCCGCGCGGGTCGTTCAGTTTCACGAAGCCCGAGAAGAGGAATGTGGCCGCCAGCAACAGGCGGCACACATTGGCCAGTACCCAAGTGAGTCTATCCCTCTGCGTCGTCGTCACGGAACGTCAGCTTTATCAGTCCGAAGACCGCATAGTTCATCATGTCCATATAGTTCGCGTCGATGCCCTCCGAGACGAGCGTTCGTCCGTGCAGCGACTCGATTTGCTTCGTGCGGAATACCTTCATCAGAATCAGGTCGGTATAACTACTGATGCGCATACTGCGCCAAGCCTCGTCGTAGTCATGATTCTTGCGTAGCATCAGCTGCAGCGCCTCGTTGGCATGACGGTCGTAAGCCGCCATTGCCTCATCGGCAGTCATGCCGCCCTCGATGTCGTCGGCAGGCCCCAGTTCCAGCTGGATGAGCCCCACGATGGCATAGTTCACGATGCCCACAAATTCCGGACGGATGCCTTCGTCCACCAGCGCCACGCCCTTCGTCTCGATGCTGCGGATGCGGTTTGCCTTGATGAATATCTGGTCGGTCACCGACGAGGGCCGCATGATGCGCCACGCAGGACCGTAGTCGCACAATTTTTTAGAGAAAAGCGAGCGGCACTCGGCCATAATCTGTTCAAACTGTTCGCGCGTCTCCATTATCATTTCTCCTTTCAGCGTGCAAAGTTACGAAAAAACGAGCGCAGGGCAAAAGAAAAAAGTCTTTTTTTCATTTTGCTTTGCCGAGTGCCTGTAAGTTCGGCGAAGCCAGAGTTACGAAAAAACGAGCGCAGAGCAAAAGAATTCATTCTTTTTTCGTGCCGAAACGGAGTATATTCGTCAATTAAGGCAAAGTCCGATTTAGTTACTTTTGGCATGGCTTCCGCCGCAATACGTCACTTTTTATTGCAGAAAGTACGAATTATTCGCCAAAAAGCAGTATCTTTGCCTCAGTTTTTCTCAATAACACCTTATTAAATATGGCAAACGAAGCAGAGAACAAGTACATCACGGTCGCATACAAGCTCTATGTGCCCATGAACGGCAACGCACACGAAATGGTGGAGGAAGCCACCGAGGCGCATCCTTTTCAGATAATCTCGGGCATGGGATTTGCCTTGGATGCCTTCGAAGCCCGGATATTACCGTTAGCCAAGGGCGAGAAGTTCGACTTCACCCTCAGCATCGACGAGGCCTACGGACCGTATGTCGAGGAGGCCGTACAGCGAGTGCCGCGCGATGTCTTCGAGATAGACGGACGCCTCAACACCCGCTACATCTACGAGGGGGCAGTCGTGCCCCTGATGAATGGCGACGGCGACCGCTTCAACGGCACCATTTCCGAGATTGGCGAAAAGGAGATAACCGTAGACCTGAACCATCCCTTTGCCGGCAAACCGCTCCACTTCGTGGGGAGTGTCATCGAGAACCGACTGGCAACTACCGAGGAGATGCAGCAACTGGCTGAGAGACTTGCAGGCGGATGCGAAGGATGCAGCGGCAAGTGCGGCGAATGCGAAAGCGGCTGCGGAGGGTGTGGGTGAGACATAGTCCATAGTTCATAGTTCTTAATGCATAATCGAAATTGAACTCATTCGGCACTTTATTTCGCATCACGACCTTCGGCGAGAGCCACGGACCGGCACTCGGCGGCGTCATCGACGGCATGCCTGCAGGCATCGACGTCGATATGGATTTCATCCGGCTGCAACTGGCACGACGCAGACCCGGACAAAGCCGACTGACCACATCGCGCGACGAGGCTGACGAGGTGGAGATATTGAGCGGTATCTTCGAAGGGCATACAACCGGACAGCCCATTGGTTTCATCATTCGCAACAGCAACCAGCACAGCCAGGACTACGAAGCGATGCGCACCACGTTCCGCCCCAGCCATGCCGACTTCACCTACCAGCAGAAGTACGGCATCCGCGATCATCGTGGCGGCGGACGCAGTTCGGCCCGCGAGACAGTATGCCGCGTGGTGGCCGGCGCTTTTGCTATGCTCTTCCTGCGCGAGAAAGGGATACGCATTCAGGCCTTCACCAGTCAGGTGGGCGACATCTGCCTGCCCGGCACGTATGGCGACTACGACCTGACGACGACCGAAAAGAACGAAGTGCGTTGCCCAGATCCCACAACTGCCTCGCGCATGGCAACGCTCATCGCCGAGGTGAAAGCTGCAGGCGACACCATAGGCGGAGTCGTTACCTGCGTGGTCAGTGGTTGCCCCATCGGACTTGGCGAGCCCATCTTCGGCAAGCTGCATGCCGTACTTGCGCAAGCAATGCTCTCCATCAACGCAGCCAAGGGCTTCGAGTACGGCAGCGGCTTTGCAGGCATCGCCGAACGAGGGTCGCAACAGAATGACATCTTCGAGCCCGACGGACATGGCGGCATCACCACTCGGACCAACCGCAGCGGCGGCATTCAGGGAGGCATCTCGAACGGGCAGGACATCTACTTCCGGGTGGCCTTCAAGCCTGTGGCCACCCTGCTCATGGAGCAGCCCACCGTCACCGACGACGGCACTCCCACCACGCTGAAGGCTCGCGGACGGCACGATCCCTGCGTCCTGCCGCGCGCCGTACCCATTGTCGAGGCCATGACTGCCATCACGCTGATGGACATGTGGCTGCAGAATAATTCACGATGCATAATTCACCATTAACTTACTTTAAACCCAAGACTCCCTCATGCGAGGGGAAACATCAACACACTATGAAAAGAACTGCCATCATTGCCGCCCTATGCCTCATGGCTACAGGACTTCCGGCACAGCATCGTGCCGACCAGCAGAAACTCAACGACCCGCAGTCGTTCACGTTCGTCGTCTTCGGCGACCCGCAGGGCTACACCAAGTATGACATCAACCAACCGCTCTTCGAACTGAGTACCGTATGGATCTCCGACAATGTGGAGAATCTGAACATCAAGGCTGTCCTCTTTACCGGCGACCTGGTGGAGCAGAACGAGAACATCGTGCGCAATCGAAAGATGCTCAATCAGACAAGCAAGCAGATGTGGGAATGGTCGAGCCATTGCCTGAAGAGACTCGACGGACGAGTGCCCTACATCATCGCGCCAGGCAACCACGAATACGGCTATGTGCGCGGCGACGAGCCGTTCACCCACTACCCCGAATACTACACCTTCGAGCGCAACCCGAAGAATGCCGACCATCTGGTGGCCGCCATGCCCAACCGCATGGGACAGGTGTCGTTAGAGAATGCGGCATGGGAATTTACTGACGAACACTGGGGCAAACTGCTCGTCATTGGCAGCGAATGGGCACCTCGCGACACGGTCCTCTCGTGGGCACGCAACTTGTGCAACAGCGAAAGATTCAAGGACCACACCGTCATCTTCCTCACCCACTCACTACTGCGCGAAAAGACGAACGCTCATACCGACAACGAGCGCTACAAGATAGAGCCGCACAACTGGGGCAAGCAGATTTGGGAGAAGTTGCTATATCCCTGCCAGAACATTCGCCTGGCCGTCTGCGGACATACCGGCCACCCCGCCTCGGACGACAAGCAGCAGCCGGGCAGCACGTATGACCATCAGATGAACAACGCCTATCGTTGCGACAAGAATGCCTTTGGCAAAGATGTCCACCAGATGATGTTCAACATCCAATGCCTCGGTGGCGGATGGGAAGGCAACGGCGGCGACGGATGGCTGCGACTGCTCGAGTTTATGCCCGACGGCAAGACCATCAAGGCCAGCACCTACAGCGTGCTCTTCGGCATCTCGCCCGTCACGAAGCATCTGGCCCACCAGACCGACCCCTGCTGCCAGTTCGACATGGTTATCGAACGCTGACACGCCCCAAGAGAGCAGAGTATTTCCACCATGAACGACGAGAGAGAATTGTTTCAACGGACGGAACTGCTGCTGGGCGCACAGACGATGCAGCGCCTGGCGCGGTGCCGTGTCATTCTCTTCGGCGTAGGTGGCGTAGGGTCGTGGTGTGCGGAGAGCCTCATTCGTAGCGGCATCGGCCACCTGACGATTGTCGATGGCGACGTCGTCTGCGCCTCGAATGTGAATCGCCAGCTGATTGCCACCACCAATACCATCGGCCGCGCCAAGGTCGATGTCCTACGCGAGCGGCTGATGGAAATAAACCCATCGGCCGAAATCGTGACCCAGCAGAAGATCTACACAAAGGAGACGGCAAGCGGATTCCACCTCGACACCTACGACTATATCATTGATGCCATCGACTCGCTGGAGCACAAGTGTAGCCTCATCCTCGAAGCCTGTCGCATGCCGGGAGCCTTCTTCTCGAGCATGGGAGCCGCACTGAAGGTGGATGCCGGCGCCATCCGGGTGGCCGAATTCTGGCAGGTGAAGGGCTGTCCGCTGGCCCGCGCCCTGCGCCACCGATTCAAGCGCATGAAGTCGTTTCCCGACCGCAAGTTCAAGTGCGTCTATAGCGAGGAACTGGTGGCAGACAACGCGACAAGCGGCGTCGAACAGAGTCCTGTAGGACAGAAGCGAATCAACGGCACGTTGTGCCACGTCACAGCCATCTTCGGCTTCACGATTGCGGGGCTTGTGATACAGGATGTAAGACGTGAACCAACAAAAGTTCTGGAATAAAGAAGGGGCAGCAGAGCGTCGGGAGCAGGCCGAGAGGATGGCAATCGTCTCAACGTGCAGATGAAATCGCGACAAATAATCTCTCTAAAACAGACAACTGGCCTTTATTTCTCCCACTTTCAGCCACCAAATTGTCCATAATGTCGCAAGAATCGTAGTATTTGTGCTTCCTAATACGTGAACTCCACATCCGTCAAATGGGCTGTGAGTATCGGAATTTCCATGAAAGCAAACGGTTCACGCATGTTTTTTTAGGCTGAGATTTGAGAAAACTGAGATTTCGAACGTCTGTTCCTTTCTCCTCCTCTACAAGGCCCTTCGACATCCGGGATCAGTCCATTTCCCCCCTCACCCGGATCGGCAAGTGGTCGCTGTATCCACCACGATAGACAGGACCGAGAAACGTGCGCCAAGGGCGCCGTTTGTCGTCGAGTATGAAGGGATACGCCACAACCTCGGCGCGCCCGTCCACCCATGGCAGTAAAGCCTCGCTACAGAGGATGTGGTCCAAGAAACTCCATCGTCCCTGAAACACATAGGTGCCACGCGCCCGTCGCATTGCACGGCCTCGAGGCATCAGGCTCGTGAGGGGCGGGCAAAGCAAGCGGAAGATGCGGTCGGAAGCCTCGCTATTAAAGTCGCCCATCACCAGCAACGGCTTTCCGGCCAGCGAATCAACGGCCTGACGCAGCCGCTCCACGGCCAGCCGCCGATGGGCGTTGTTGCCACGTCGGTTGCCAGCCCGGCTGGGCAGATGGACCACCAAGACGTGAAGTGTGTCGCCCGTTGCCACCAAACCGGCAGCATATAGGATGTCGCGCGTCGGACGAAAGCCGTACTCGCGGGAAGGGATGCCGACTGCATGCCATTCGAGAAGGCGAAAACGCTCGGGCTGATAGAGCAAGGCCACATCGACGCCTCGCTCGTCGGGACTATTGGTCAGGACGTACTGATAACCAGCCGCACGTAGCGGGCTGCGCCGCGAAAGGTCGCGCATCACGGAGTCATTCTCCACCTCGGCCAGCCCCACCAGCATGGGCCAGTCACCCTCGTCGTCGGCTACGGCAGCCAAAACACGGGACAAGGCATCCAGTTTCCGCCAATAGCGCCACGGCGACCAGCCACGCTCGCTGTCGGGCAGAAACTCGTAGTCGTTCTTCAGCGTGTCGTGGTGGCAATCGAAGAGGTTCTCCACATTCCAGAAGAGGCACGACCACTCCCCTCTCCAAGCCCTTGCGGGGAGAACCATGCAGAAAAGCAGGCCAAGCAGCAAGAAACGCATCATCGGTTCTGGAGCGTAAAAATGTTGGTATCATAGCGTTTGAGTTCCCGCTCCAATTCTGCTTCCTTCCCACCAACGGCCTTGTCGAGCAGAGCATGAAAACGTGGGCCGTGGTTCAGTTCCACCAAGTGTGTGAGCTCATGGTGCATTACGAGGTCCTGCAAGTGGCGGGGCAGGAGCATCAGGTAGAGGCTCAGGTTGATGTTCCCCCGCTGGGAGCAACTGCCCCAACGCCCTTGTGCACTATTGATTTTCACTTCGCGGACGACCAAGCCTCGCGCCTCGGCCATCGCATGGAGGCGAGGCGGAAAAAACACCTTAGCACATCGGCGCAGACTCTCCACAATCATCAGCTGGAGCCATTCCTGTACGCCTTCGTCCGAGAAATCCATCCCCTCGGGATAGTAACACACCAGGCGATCGGCATGCTGGGCAACCCGCATGCTCGAATAATGTGCAACTTCGCACCAAAAAGTGAAGCCCTCAGCATCGATGCGAAAGTCGGGGGTGATTATCTGACGTTCCGTTTTCGCCTTCACGTCCTGCAACTTGATTTTCAGCTGCGGACGGAGTTTTTCGATGGCGCGAAGTATTTCACCCTTTGTGGCGCAGGATGGTGCGGTGAGATGCAAGCGTCCTTCGCGAACCCGGAAGATGAAACTGCGGGCCTGCACATTGCTGTGCACGAGAATCTTGCCCAGTTCCGGATCATTCAATGTGGCATTCGCCCCCATGCGTTTACTTGTGCTTCTCCAGCCACTCCAGCCGGCGCTGGTCGGGCAGGTGCTTTATCTGGAAATGTTCGAACTTTGCCTTGAAGCCTTCGCCGTCGGGGCTGGCAGCCGTCATGCCCACCATGATGGGCGTGTTGTCCTGCATCCAGCAGTTGCGCATCATCGTATACTCCTTGTCGTCGAAGGAATAGAATATCTCGACAGCATCCAGACGGCGCACGGCCTTGATCCACACGAAGGGGACGGGCTTGTCAATCTTGATGACACTCCAGTCGCTGGTATGGTGAGTGACCACGGCGCTCAGGTTGTACTTGCCGTCCACGTACTCGATGCCCGTCTTGATATAGTTCTCCTTGTCGATACGGAGCATCAGACCAGCCTGATCGAAGCGCACCTTGTATTCGCCCGAGATTTTCACCTTCACCTCAAACTCGCCGCCGCGCGTGGTGTAGAGGAACGGTCCGTCGTCCACAGTAAAACCGTAGTGGGAAATGCGCCAGAAGTCGCTATGAGGCGTCACATCTATCGTGAGCACTCCGTCGCGCGTCTCCCAATGCTCCGGTTCGTTGAACCATTGCATGCGTTCCAGCGTTTGAGCCGTGCCGGCAACGGTTGCAAGCAGCACGACGGAGAGAGTCAGAAAAGTTCTTTTCATATCGGTTGCGTTTTTTACTAATCTCCTGCAAAAGTAATGCAAAGCGACGACATAAGCAAAGAAAAGCGCAAGTTTCTCGCCGCAAGGCATGGGCAATGTCCGAAAAGCTGGCGACAAGAACAAAAGCGTGGCAACACGAAGGCAAAAGAAGAGCAGTTGCACGCATCAGCGCGGAAGCAACTATGTCATTCTTCTTATGACCATTTTCTAGGTGTAACTGGTTTCCGGGGTTTGCAATTACAGATAATTTCTCAGGTTCTCAGCTTGCAAGAAAGAGCATAACGCTTCGTTATTTCCAATAAGTCATCCCGTCACCGACGCTTCGGAATACAGGGAATCTGATGAAGATATACAATCTTTTCCCGTTTGTCGTAACAAATAAGGCTGCTTTTTGCAGTTAATCGTGACGAATAATGCACAGGACTGCGGAAAAAGACACCATATTTCAAGAAAAAGTAGTACCTTTGCAGCCGAAAACGAAAACGAGTGAATCTACACATAGGATAATTTGTAAAACACAAGATGTCAAATATGAATATTTTGGAACTGAGCGAACAGGAAATCGTTCGTCGCAACAATCTGCAGCAGCTGCGCGATCTGGGCATCAACCCCTACCCCGCTGCCGAGTATCCCGTAACGGCGTGGAGCACCGACATCATCAAGGACTTTGTAGACCTGCCCGTCGTGGGAAAGGACGAGGAAGGAAACGACGTGCGCGAAGCCGCCACACCGGAAAACAGCCCAATGGTAAGCGTTGCCGGCCGTATCATGAGCAAGCGCATCATGGGTAAGGCCGCTTTTGCCGAGTTGCAGGACAGCAAGGGCAGGATTCAGGTCTATGTACAGCGCGATGCTATCTGCCCCGGCGAGGACAAGGACTTCTACAACATTGTATTCAAGAAATGCCTCGACCTGGGCGACTTCATTGGGGTGAAGGGCTACGTGTTCCGCACCAAGACGGGCGAGATCAGTGTCCACGTGATGGAACTGACCGTCCTGAGCAAGAGTCTCAGGCCCTTGCCCATCGTCAAGACAGATGCCGAGGGAAATGTCTATGACTCGTTTGACGACCCCGAGCTGCGCTACCGCCAGCGCTACGTGGACCTCGTCGTGAACGCCGGCGTGAAGGAGACATTCCTCAAGCGTGCCACCATCATCCGCACCATGCGCCGCATCCTGGACGAGGCGGGCTACACGGAGGTGGACACGCCCATCCTGCAGAGCATCGCAGGCGGAGCCTCGGCCCGCCCCTTCATCACACACTTCAATGCCCTGAACCAGGACATGTACATGCGCATCGCCACGGAGCTCTACCTGAAGCGTCTCATCGTAGGCGGCTTCGAGGGGGTCTATGAGATGGGCAAGAACTTCCGCAACGAGGGCATGGACAAGACGCACAACCCCGAGTTCACCTGCATGGAGCTCTACGTCAGCTATAAAGATCTGCTCTGGGGCATGACGTTCACCGAGAAGATGCTCGAGCAGATCTGCGTGGCCGTGAACGGTAAGCCCGAAGTGGAGATTGACGGCAAGGTAATCTCGTTCCGCGCGCCATTCCGCCGGCTGCCCATCCTCGACGCCATCAAGGAGAAGACAGGCTTCGACTGCGAGGGGAAGACGGAGGAGGAGATACGCGCCTTCTGCAAGGAGAAGGGCATGGAGGTGGACGAGACGATGGGCAAGGGAAAGCTTATCGACGAACTCTTCGGCGAGTTCTGTGAGGGTTCGTTCATCCAGCCGACATTCATTACAGACTATCCCGTGGAGATGTCGCCCCTGACCAAGATGCATCGCTCGAAGCCCGGCCTCACCGAACGCTTCGAACTGATGGTGAACGGCAAGGAGCTGGCCAACGCCTATAGCGAGCTGAACGACCCCATCGACCAGGAGGAGCGCTTCAAGGAGCAGATGCGCCTGGCACAAAAGGGCGACGACGAGGCCATGATCATCGACCACGACTTCCTGCGCGCCTTGCAGTACGGCATGCCGCCCACCTTCGGCATCGGCATCGGCATCGACCGCCTCGTGATGCTCCTGACGGGCAAGTTCGCCATCGGCGAGGTCATGCTCTTCCCACAGATGAAGCCCGAGGTGAAGGCTCCGCGCGACAAGGACGAGCTCTTCCTCGAGAAAGGCATCCCCGCCGACATCATCCCCATCCTGCGCAAGGCTGGCTACAACCTCGTTGCCACGCTCGAAGGTGTGAACCCCGCAAAGCTTCAGCAGCAGATCATCGAAATCGTGAAGAAGTACAAGCTGGACGTGGAGAAGCCTTCACAGGACACCATCGCCGAATGGGTGAAATAGGAGTGAGCGTCACTCGCGTGCGTAATATATAATTAAGGTAGCAACTGCAGGCCACTATAGCAAATAACAGGCGCAGGCTTGCAGTCGCGCATAAGAAGAAGTATCAGTATTAATAAACCACACATCAATGATCAAATTAGACATTACAAAGGCCCTGGTGAACGCCGGGGAAGTGGCTGCAATGGAGAGCGAAGTGGTGGCCGCACAACAGGCATTAGAGAACGGCACATGCGCCGGCAACGATTTTCTGGGATGGCTCCACCTGCCCAGCAGCATTACGGCAGAGTTCCTGACCAGCGTACAGGAGTGCGCCCAGACGTTGCGCGAGAACTGCGATACCGTAGTGGTGGCAGGGATTGGCGGCTCCTACCTGGGGGCGCGTGCTGTCATCGAGGCTCTAGCCAACAGTTTCCAATGGCTGACGAACAAGGGCGAGAATCCCAACATCCTCTTTGCCGGCAACAACATCGGCGAGGACTATCTCTTCGAGCTGACCGAGTACCTGAAGGACAAGAAGTTCGGCATAATCAACATCAGCAAGAGCGGCACGACGACCGAAACGGCACTGGCATTCCGACTGCTCAAGAAACAATGCGAACAGCAGCGAGGCAAGGACATGGCACGCAAGGTAATCGTGGCCATCACGGATGCCAAGCGTGGTGCAGCCCGCACTTGTGCCGACAAGGAGGGCTATACGAGTTTCGTGATTCCCGACAATGTGGGCGGCCGCTTCTCCGTGCTGACGCCCGTAGGCCTGCTTCCCATTGCCGTGGCCGGCTTCGATATCGCTAAGTTGATTCAGGGCGCAGCCGACATGGAGAAGGCTGCAACTGAGAAACCTTTTGCCGAGAATCCTTGCATGCAGTATGCAGCCGTGCGTAACGTGCTGTACCGTCGTGGCAAGAAGATTGAGATTCTCGTCAACTTCCAGCCCAAGCTCCACTACATGAACGAATGGTGGAAGCAACTCTACGGCGAGAGCGAGGGCAAGGACGGCAAGGGCATATTCACCGCCGCCGTCGATTTCAGCACCGACCTGCACTCGATGGGCCAATGGATTCAGGAAGGCGAGCGCAGCATCTTCGAGACCGTTGTCAGCATCGAGGAAACAGAGCACAAATTGCTCTTCCCCAGCGACGAGGAGAACCTCGACGGACTGAACTTCCTTGCAGGCAAGCGTGTGGACGAAGTGAACAAGATGGCCGAGCTGGGCACTCAGTTGGCTCACGTCGACGGCGGCGTACCCAACATGCGCCTCATCGTGCCGCGCCTGAACGAGTACTACATCGGCCAGATTATCTACTTCTTCGAGAAAGCCTGCGGCATCAGCGGACTGGTGCTGGGCGTGAACCCATTCAACCAGCCTGGTGTGGAAGCCTACAAGAAGAACATGTTTGCCCTACTCGGCAAACCGGGCTACGAAGCTGAAACGGAAGCCATCAAGGCAAGGCTATGACAGCCTCCCTCCAATTCCTTCCCGAGGGGGAAAGTTCCATACGACGTCCGTCCTCTCTTGGAGGAGGACAGGCAAAGGCAATACTCTTCGACATGGACGGCGTGCTGTTCGACAGCATGCCGAACTATGCTTACTCATGGAGCCACGCAATGACGCAGTTCGGGCTGGCGATGACGGCCGAAGAGGCCTACATGAACGAGGGACGCACGGGGAGCGGGACGATAGACATCCTGGCGCAGCGCTTCTGGGGGCGCAGCGCCACCGAAGAGGAAAAGCAACGCATCTATGCAGCCAAGAGCGCACTCTTCAACACCCTGCCCGAGGCACGCCCCATGCCGGGCGCATGGGAACTGCTGCAGCTGGTGAAGCAGGCAGGAAAGAGGATCGTACTGGTCACAGGCAGCGCACAAGTGTCGTTGCTCGGCCATCTGGAGCATCACTTCCCCGGGTGCTTCCGCAAGGAACTAATGGTGACGGCTTTTGATGTGAAGCACGGCAAACCGCATCCCGAACCCTACCTGATGGGATTGCAAAAGGCCGGCATCGAGGCGTCTGAGGCTATTGTGGTGGAGAATGCGCCGTTGGGCGTCGAGGCGGCTCATGCTGCCGGCATCTTCACCCTTGCCGTGAATACCGGTCCCCTGCCCGACGATATTCTGCGCCAGTCTGGTGCCGACGTAGTCCTCCCCGACATGTTTGCAGCCGCCAAGTTCCTTGAAGCAAGGTTTCAGGAAGAAGACTAACAGAAAGGGCGTTGAGTTGACCTCAACGCCCTTCTTATATTACCGCATCGACAGGGTGTCCAAGTCCTCCAGGTCGCCGACGTCGAGCAAATCATCGGCCTCGATGGTATGACTGCCGTCGGGGCCGACAGCCAATATGAAGGGTGACGACATGTCGCTCTCGGGATAGCTCACGCAAAGGCTGAAGTAGAGTTTGCCGTCCTCGTAGCGGCTGTAGCGGCAACCGTCCAGGATGCCATTCTTGCGGAAATCGGCAGAGAGCAGGCTGGCGAAGCTTTCCTTCGTGAATCGCTTGGCAAAGAATGGCTGCCCGTCCTTCACGATGGTGAGCTGGTAGAAGTTGTCCACATAGCGCTCCCCCTCCTCGTCTGTGATTACCTTCAGCGAGTCGCATGGCTCGCGATGTATGGAATACACCCAGCGATGCGTTCCTACGGCCAGGCTGTCCGTGTAGTCGTAAGCAGGTGTGCGATGCAGCTGCGGCACCACCTTCTGCGTGTGTACGATCTTTATATTTGCGTCTTTGTCTCCCCCCTTGCATGCGGCCACGAGCATGAGTGTCGGCATCAGGGCGAGGAACAGGATCTGTCTGCGTTGCATACTTGTCTTTTGCTTTTCTTTTTGGTTGTTCCGAATATGTTTGCCTGTCGGGCGTCGGCCGGCGTTACAACTTGACGCGCTTCTTCACCGACTTCGATTCGTTCTGCAGGCGGTCGAGTGCCGTGACCACATAGGTCCACGACGTGTTCCCTCCTTGGTATCCGAGCGGGAGCATCGTCCGGTCGGTGATGTAGAGGATGTGGGCCGGGTCGTCGAGATTGACCTTCTCGCCACGGAAGAATCGGTAGACGACGTAGCGTGTGGCGACGTCCATCTCGCTCTTGGCGCGGGGCGGCGTCCAGCACAGGATGGGTCCCTCGGCAGTCCAGATGATTGCCACCTTGCGCGGCTTGCCGGGTGCCTTGCTGTCGATCCAGGGCATGCTGGGCTGCAAGGCGGGCGTACTGTGGAACTGCTGTCGCAGGACGGTGCCGTAGTTGCCGGGATTCTCCACCACGGCTGCAGCATACCATTGGCAACTGCCTTGGATGCCGGGCAGCGTGCGCTGCAGCTGATACTTGCGGTACATCTGGTGTATCTGCGGAGTCTCGGGATCGGGGAATTTTACTGTGCGCTGCACGTCCTGCCCGATGTATAGATGTCGGTTGCCGGCATGCTCGCTCCACCAGCGGATGAGGGTTTCGTAGTCGGCGGCCTTGTTGCCTATCTCCCAATAGATCTGTGGGATGTTGTAGTCCACCCAGCCCTGATTCACCCACTCCAGCACGTCGGCATAGAGGTCGTCATAGTTCTGCAGTCCGTTGGTGATGCTGCCCGCGGGGTCGTTCTTCTGGTTGCGATAGATGCCAAAGGGGGCTACGCCGAACTTCACCCAGGGTTTCACGGCGCGCAGGCTCTCGTGGAGCTGACGCACGAATGCGTTCACGTTCTGTCGGCGCCAGTCGGCCCGGTTCATGCCCTGCCCGTAGGTGGCATACGAGGCATCGTCGGGGATGGGCACTCCCGCCACGGGATAGGGATAGAAGTAGTCGTCGATGTGCATGCCGTCCACGTCGTAGCGCCGCACGATGTCGCAGGCCACACGGCAGATCCACTCGCGGTTCTCGGGACGTCCGGGGTCGAAAAGGTAGAGTCCGTCGTAGTCCATGAAGAGCTGCGGATTGCGCATGTAGGGATGGTTCGAGGCCATGAGCGTGGTGCCCTTCGTCTTGGCGCGGAAGGGATTGATCCATGCATGCAGCTCCATCCCGCGGGCGTGGCATTGCTCAATCATCCATTGCAGGGGGTCCCAGTAGGGGTTGGGCGGCGTGCCCTGCTGTCCCGTCAGGTAGCGGCTCCAGGGCTCCAGTTCGCTGGGGTACAGGGCATCGCCCTCTACGCGCACCTGAAAGAATATGGCATTGATGCCGTCCTTCTGCAACTCGTCAAGTTGGTAGGACAGCGTCTGCTGCATCCTTTCGCGCGACACGCCTTGGAATTGTCCATTCACACTCTGAATCCATGCTCCGCGGAACTCCCGCTTGGGATTCTGTGCCATCACACATGCTGCCACGAGCAGCAACATTAGGGTTATTCTTCGTCTCATAACGATGCAAAGGTACGAAAGAAAGAGCATACTACAAAATTCTGCACGTTTTTTTTCACTCTCGGACGAAAGTAACGCTTTGCAGTCGCAAGTACTTGCGCAAGCAAGGGCAAATACTACAGCAAGCACCGGCTCCCGCGACAGCAAGCACCGGCTCTCGCGACAGCAAGCAGGAGAGGATGCGACAGCAAGCAGGAAACGATGCGACAGCAAGCAGGAAACGATGCGACAGCAAGCAGGAACGGGGCCACAGGGAAGCCTCCCGAGGGCCCAGCGTAGAAAGGAAGGAAGTTTTTGCGGATTTGCAGCCCGAGGATTTGGTGGTGTCGAAAATATGTGCTACATTTGCAGGTTCACAAAACTCGAGAGATGAAAGAGGACAAGCGACAGAGGCCGAGCGTGCTGCTCATCTACACCGGCGGCACCATCGGCATGGTGAAGAATCCCGTCACCGGGGCGCTGGAGAGTTTCGACTTCGACCACCTGATAGAGCAGGTGCCCGAGCTGCAACGCTTCCAGTGCCGCATCAGCACATATACCTTTCGCCCGCCCATCGACTCTTCGGACATGGGGCTGGAGCATTGGTCGCGGCTCGTACGCATCATCGACCAGAACTATGCGTCGTTCGACGGATTCGTCATCCTGCACGGCACCGACACGATGGCCTACACGGCTTCGGCCCTGAGCTTCATGCTGGAGAACCTGGGCAAACCCGTGATTCTCACCGGAAGCCAGCTGCCCATCGGCATGCTGCGCACCGACGGCAAGGAGAACCTGATCTCGGCCATCGAGATAGCTGCCGCACAGCGCCCCGACGGAGAGCCAATGGTGCCCGAGGTGTGCATTTACTTCAAGGAGAAGCTCCTGCGCGGCAACCGCACCACGAAGATCAGCGCCGAGCAGTTCAATGCGTTCCGCTCGTTCAACTATCCCGAGCTGGCTACCGCAGGCATCCACATCCGATACAACGAGGCGGCAATCCGGCGCCCCGACCCGCAGAGGCCCATGCTGCCGCACTATCGGGTGGACCCCAACGTGGTGGTGCTCTCGCTCTTTCCCGGCATCCGCCAGCCCTTGGTGCATGCCGTGCTGAACATCCCGGGGCTGAAGGCCGTGGTGCTGCGCACATTCGGTGCCGGCAATGCCCCGCAGGCAAAATGGTTCCGCGACGAGCTGGCCGAAGCCACCGCCCGCGGCATCCTGCTGGTGAACATCACCCAATGTCAGGACGGCGCCGTCCACATGGGCGTCTACGAGACCAGTCTCTCGCTGATCGACGCGGGAGTGGTGAGCGGCTACGACAGCACGCCCGAGTGTGCCATCGCCAAACTGATGTTCCTGCTGGGCCAGCAACTTCCGCTCGACGAACTGCGACGGATGATGGACTCCAACCTGGCAGGAGAGATTACAATGCCTCTCCCCCCAGCCCCTCCCCAATAAGGAGGGGAGCACTGGCGGCGAAGTAGCCTCTCCCCCCAGCCCCTCCCCCATAGGGAGGGGAGCACTGGCGGCGAAGTCTTAAACTCTTGATTATTTGAACTCTTGAACATTTGAACCCTTGAACCCTCTACAATGGCAAACAACTACATAGAACTGCGAGGCGTCAGAGTGAACAACCTGAAGAACATCTCGCTGCGCATCCCACGCAACAAGCTGGTGGTCATCACCGGACTGAGCGGCTCGGGCAAGAGCAGCCTGGCCTTCGACACCCTGTATGCCGAGGGACAGCGACGATACGTGGAGAGCCTCAGCGCCTATGCAAGGCAGTTCCTCGGGAGGATGAACAAGCCCGAATGCGACTTCATCAAAGGCATCCCGCCGGCCATCGCCATCGAGCAGAAGGTGACGAGCCGCAATCCGCGCAGCACCGTGGGCACCAGCACCGAGATATACGAATACCTGCGCCTGCTCTTTGCCCGAGTGGGACACACCTTCTCGCCGGTGAGCGGCAAAGAGGTGATGCGCCATACGGCCGAGGACGTCGTGCAATGCATGCTGCAACGCCGAGCGGGAGAGAAGATGCTCGTACTGAGCCCGATATGTCTGCCCGACGAACGCAGCATGCAGCAGCAGCTGGAGATGTACCTGAAAAGCGGATTCAGCCGCGTGGCCGTAGGTCCCGACTTCGAGATAGTGCGCATCGAGGACGCACTGGGCTCGGCACTGGATTCGCCCCGACTCGTCATCGACCGCCTCTCGGCATCGCCCGAAAAGGATGTCATCGCCCGACTCACCGACTCGGCCGAGACGGCATTCTACGAAGGCAACGGCGAATGCCTGCTCTACTTCCCCGAGCAGAAGGAGACGGAGTCGTTCAGCATCCGCTTCGAGGCCGACGGCATCACGTTCGAGGAGCCCACGGAGAATCTCTTCGCCTTCAACTCGCCCGTCGGAGCCTGCCCCGAGTGTGAGGGCTTCGGACGCATCATCGGCATCGACGAGCAGCTGGTGATTCCGAACAGCGCGCTGAGCATCTACGACGGCGCCGTCATCTGCTGGCGCGGGGAGAAGATGGGCGAATGGAAGAACTGGTTCATCCGCATGAACTCGGAAAGAGGTTTCCCTATTTTCAAGCCCTACTTCGAACTGACGCAGGAGGAGAAGGACTGGCTGTGGCACGGCACCTTCCCCGCCTCCCTGCCCGAGGAGAAGAAGCGACTCACGCCCGAGGAGAAGGAATGGGGACAGGTGAGCATCGACGCATTCTTCGACTACCTGCGCGAGGGACAATATAAGATTCAGAATCGTGTCATGCTCGCCCGATATCGCGGCAAGACCGTCTGCCCCAGATGTCGCGGCACACGGCTCCGTCCGGAGGCCAACTACGTCAGGGTGGCGGGGCGGACGATTACCGAACTGGTGCAGATGCCCATCAGCGAACTGGCGCAGTGGGATGTGCTCGACGAGGACCGGTGTCCGCTCTCGGCGCACGAAAAGAGTGTGGCCTCGCGCCTGATCATCGAGATACGCAACCGACTGCAATTCCTGATGGATGTGGGACTTAGCTATCTCACCCTGAACCGCGTCAGCAACAGCCTCTCGGGCGGAGAGAGCCAGCGCATCAACCTCGCCACCAGCCTGGGAAGCAGCCTCGTCGGGAGCCTGTATATCCTCGACGAACCGAGCATCGGACTGCACAGTCGAGACACAGAGCGCCTCATCAAGGTGTTGCGGCAGCTGCGCGACCTGGGCAACACAGTCATCGTCGTCGAGCACGACGAGGAAATCATGCGGGCCGCCGACTGGATTGTGGACATCGGTCCCGAGGCCGGACGTCTGGGCGGCGAGATTGTCTATCAGGGAGAGCCCCCAGCCATCTCCCAGCAGACTCTCCCCCTCGGGGGAGACGAAGGGCGGCTATCCCACACCCTGGCCTACCTCAACGGGCAGGAGACGATTCCCACTCCGCGCCAGCGACGGCCGTGGAACAACTACATCGAGGTGCATGCCGCCCGGGCCAACAACCTGAAAGGCATCGACGTACGCTTCCCGCTGAACGTGATCACCTGCGTCACGGGAGTGAGCGGCTCGGGCAAGAGCAGCCTGGTGCGCGACATCTTCTACAATGCCATGAAGCGGCAGCTGGACGAAGTGGCCGACCGACCCGGCGAGTTTCTCTCGCTGGAGGGCGACGTCCAGATGGTGCAGGCCGTCGAGTTCGTCGATCAGAACCCCATCGGCAAGAGTACACGCTCGAATCCGGTGACCTACGTCAAGGCTTGGGACGAGATACGCAAGCTCTTCTCCCTGCAGCCGCTGGCCAAGCAGATGGGCTACACGGCCGGCTACTTCAGCTTCAACACCGAGGGCGGACGATGCGACGAATGCAAGGGAGAGGGCACAGTGACCATCGAGATGCAGTTCATGGCCGACCTCGTGCTTGAGTGCGAGAGCTGTCACGGCAAGCGCTTCAAGCAGGACATCCTCGAGGTGCGCTACGAGGGCATGAACGTGAACGACGTGCTGAACATGACGGTGAACCAAGCCGTGGAGTTCTTCGGCGAACACAAGCAGAAGCGCATCGTGGCACTCCTGAAGCCGCTGCAGGACGTCGGGCTGGGCTACATCAAGCTCGGACAGAGCAGCAGCACACTCTCGGGCGGCGAGAACCAACGTGTGAAACTGGCTTACTATCTGGGCTTGGAGAGGCAGCGCCCCACGCTGTTCATCTTCGACGAGCCCACCACGGGACTGCACTTCCACGACATCCACAAACTGATGGAGAGCTTTGCCAGTCTGATTGGCCGGGGCCACACGATACTCATCATCGAACATAACATGGAGGTCATCAAGTGTGCCGACCATGTCATCGACCTCGGCCCCGAGGGAGGCGATCAGGGCGGCAGCCTCGTGGCTTGCGGGACACCCGAGGAAGTGGCCCGATGCCCGGAGAGCTACACCGGACGCTTTCTCAAGGAAAAGCTGGCACAATGAGAGCCGTCGGATTCACCATTTTGAGTCGACTACAGCCTCTCCCGACGCAACAACTCGCGCCCAAACCAGCCATCTGCCTGCTCATTCCAAGGCTTTCAGTACCGAAATCACGCCAAAAAATGTAAAAAACGGAAGGAAATCAACCAAAAATACGCGCTGGAGAACATTTTCACAGCCCAAATCGCCACCATCCTGCGCCTTCCAAAGGAGAGGAAAAAGGCGATGGCCGTCACGAATGCCGAAACAAACGGGTGATTGACCAGCAGATTTGGCACAAATCGGGCCATAAATCCCGCGAAAATAGGCAGTACAATGCGGAAAAACGGCTTCGAGAGTAAGCGTATGAAGAGTGGCATGCGCTATTTCGTGGTACGACTCATGGCGACAGACCTTGAGGCAGAAGCTAAGAAATTAGCTGAGAATCAAGAATCTGAGCCTGAGCAGAATCCCGAGCTTCCATTCTGATCGCAATAGAGAGTGACGGGTGTGTATAGTTGTATTAGACCTTTTTAGAAAAAAAATAAAAAATAGACCCATACTACATGCAAGGGATTTATTGATTTTTTATCTAAAATCTATACTACAAGGGTACACACCCGTCACTTTTCCTCTCTGCCGCCCCAATCCGGAAAGAAAAAAAGCTGAAAATATTCATGAAAAAAGTGGCCGCTCTTTTTGCGTAATTCGCAGATTTTTCGTACCTTTGTATTGTAGTTGAGAGAGATGAGGGCAGGTACCGGCGAGACCGAACGAAGGCCAAGGGAGGCGACGCACGGCGCTGGCGCAAGTCTTCTCGAAAACTACCGCAAGTAGTGGCCAATGCTTGCGCAAGAGACAGGGGTAGCCTCCTCTAAATCTCCTCCTAAAGGAGGAGACTTCCCACCCCCGAGAGGGTCGGAGAGAGCCCCCGTCTCTAACCTTTAACCTTCACAAAGTCTTTAACCTTTAAACTTTAAGCTTTAACCTTCACAAAGTCTTTAACCTTTAGACTTTAACCTTTAACCTTCACAAAGTCTTTAACCTTTTACAAGAATGATGGACGAACCAAAAAGGTGAAGAGGTTCGCCTCTCCACCTTTTCCTTTGTGTGTGTGATTCCGCAATCAGAAGTAGAAGCCGAAGCCCACCTTCAGCCCGACAGTACTGCCGTCAGAGAATTTGTTCAGGCACAGGTCGTAATACAAAGCAGGCTCGATGCTCACGTAGTGGTTGAGATAGAAGCAGTAGCCGATCTCGGGCGTCAGCTGCACATAGTCGAACTTGGGCTCACGGTGCTCATACTGCACTCCCATGTTCAGGTAGAGACCGTTCTGGACGATATAATAGCGCAGGCCTGCACCCAGTTTCACATTGTCGATGCTCTTGTACTGATGCTCGTAGCCGAAACGGCCATAAACCATCCAAGCGTCCTCGAAGAAGTAGCCGCCCGTAGCCTGCAGGCCAAGCGTCACCTTCTGGTCCTTGCTGTAGGAAAGATTCAGACCGGTGAGCGAGGTGTTCAGGTAGGAGGTGTAACGCTCAAACTGTGCCGAAGCACTCATTGACACTGCTGCGAAAAGCAGGGAAAAGAAAAACTTTTTCATATTCATTACTGTTTTGATGTTAATGGTTATTCGTTTTGTTCTGCGTCCTGTGCGAAGGACTAATACCTTTGGATGCGACGATGGTCGACACCACGATACTTGCGGGCAAACAGGAAGCCAAGCACCGCCATGAGTGCGACACCGGCAGCCAATCCGACATACAAGGGCAGGCTGAAGCCTTCGGGAGCAATGAGGATGTAGCTGGTGCACACCACCGTCATGAAGAGGGCAGGCAGAAAAGCCACCCAGTAGCACTTGTCGTGACGGGCAAGCCACACCGCAGCAGCCCAGAGCATGATGCAGGCAAGCGTCTGGTTGGTCCAGGCAAAGTAGCGCCAGAGCACCGTGAAGTCGATAAAGAAGAGGCCCGTAGTGATGGCAAAAAGCGGCAGCGAGAGCAGGAGGCGCTTGCCGATACTCTTTTGGTCGAGGTGCAGGAAGTCGGCTGCGATGAGTCGCGCACTGCGGAAGGCCGTGTCGCCGCTGGTGATGGGAGCCGCCACCACGCCCAGAATGGCAAGCACAGCACCTACAGCCCCCATCCATCCAGTACTGATCTCCTTGACGACTATGGCAGGATTGCCCATCGCCGCCAGCTTTTCGTAGGCCGTGGCACCTTCGGGACCTGGAAGCATGCTGGCAAACTTCACGGCTGCAGCCGCCCAGATGAGGGCCACCACGCCCTCGGTGATCATCGCACCGTAGAAAATGGGACGGCCCAGTCGCTCACTCGTCAGGCAGCGCGCCATGAGCGGACTCTGAGTCCCATGGAAACCACTTATTGCACCGCAGGCAATGGTGATGCAGAGCATGGGGAAGATGGGCAGCCCCTTCGGATGGTGGGTCACGAAGGGTGCGTCCGAAAGTTCCGGCATCCAGCCCTGTTGGGTATAGATATTCCAGCCAATGCCCACAGCCATCAGCAGCAGGGCAAAACCAAACACAGGATAGACGCGGCCTATCAGTTTGTCGATGGGCAGCAGCGTAGCAAGAATGAAATACAGGAAAATGATTACCAACCAGAAGCTGTTCGAGAAGAACCAGCCCCGATCGGCAGTCATATTGTCGAGCAGCGAGGCGGGAGTGGTTACGAACACCGCACCGACCAACACCAACAGCACCAGCGCTCCGATGCGCATGACCAGACGCATCACGCCGCCCAGCTCGTTGCCGATAATCTCGGGCAGCGAGACCCCACCCTGACGAATGCAGATCATCCCGCAGAGGTAGTCGTGGACAGCTCCGGCAAAGATGCAGCCGAAGACAATCCAAAGGTAGGCAGCCGGACCGAACAGGATGCCCATAATGGCACCGAAGATGGGCCCGGTGCCCGCAATGTTGAGAAACTGAATAAGGAAGACGCGCCACGCAGGCATGGGCATGAAATCGACGCCGTCGCGTTTCGTGTAGCAAGGCATTGCCGAGGTATCGCTGGGTTTGACGACCCGCTCAATGACAGCACCATAGAGCAGATAGCCCAGCAACAGGCTGACGAGTGAAAGTGTAAAGGTTACCATCGAATCATTAATTTTTCTTCGTTTTATAACTTGCAGCTTTCCCCTCCCCGAGAAGGAGGGGTTCATTTTTTCCTAATTTCCGATTCTGCTCTTCCCTTTCCCGACCATGAACCAAACAGCCACGATCGCAGTGAAGGCGCCGCCGATGGCATAGCCCGTCGTGGCCTCCAGTCCGAAGCCGTTCTCCTTGTCGATCAGTATAAAGCAGGCACTCACGGCACACATAAACACCGCTGGGAAGTAGGCAATGAGCCACGAACAGCGAGGCAGGATGCCACGACCCTCGGTGCGGTAGCGCAAATAGTGAGCGATGGTGTAGAAGGTGAAGGTGGCCAGCACCTGATTGAACCAAGAAACATAGAGCCAGAGCACCTTGAAACTGCTGACATTGAGCATGGCAATGGCAACGGCAAACAGCGGCGCCGTGAGCAGGAGACGTTTTGCAAGTGGCTTCTGGTCGTAGTGGCTGAAGTCGGCCACAATCATGCGAGCGGCACGGAACGCACTGCCACCGGTGCTCATCGGGGCGGCCACGATGCCCAGCACAGCCAGCACAAGTCCGGCATTACCCAACCAGTCGTAGCACATTTGGTTGACCAGCAGGCCGGGGTTCATCTTCACGGTGCCGCAGGCGGTCATCGCATTGTAGAGTTTCTCGTAGGGGGTGGCGCCGTTGATGTCCATCATATCGACGAACTTCATCGTGGCAGCAGCCCAGATGAGGGCCACGACACCCTCGGTAACCATTGCGCCGTAGAAACAGCGCAGCCCATACTTCTCGTTCTTGATGCAGCGCGCCATCATCGGGCTTTGCGTGGCATGGAACCCACTCACCGCACCGCAGGCAATGGTGATGAAAAGGCCGGGGAAGAGCGGGGTGTAGGCGACGGGGTAATGGTCGGTGAACGACTCCATGATGCTGGGAATGTGGCCCTCATGCGTGAAGATGCCCACGCCGATGAGCACAGCCATCAGCAGCAAGGCGGCACCAAAGACGGGATAGATGGTGCCGATGACCTTGTTGATGGAGAACACCGTCACGGCAAGGTAGAAGACCAGTATCACGACGGTCCATATCAGATTCGTGTCGGCAACGTCGAACAGCCTCAGAGTCAGCTGGTCCATCAGTCCCGCAGGAATCAGCACGAAGGAAGCGCCGACGCAAATCATCAGCACGAGGGTCACGATGCGCATCACCAGTCGGCACACACTGCCCAACTCGTCGCCGATGATTTCGGGCAAGCCCATCCCACCGCGACGGATGCTTATCATTCCGGCCATGTAGTCGTGCATGGCTCCGCCCATGATGCACCCCAACACGATCCAAAGGAAGGCGGCAGGCCCATAGAGCACACCCATCATGGCGCCGAAGATGGGCCCCGTGCCAGCAATGTTCAGGAACTGCACGGTATAGACTTTCCATGTCGGCATGGGAATGTAGTCCGCACCGTCCTGCTTCGTATAACAAGGGGTCTTCCTGTCAGGATCGACACCGAAGACTTTCTCCACAAAAGTGCCGTAGGCAAAATACCCGAGCACCAGGCAAGCCAAAGCAATGCAAAAGGTAAGCATGAGGCAAATTGTTTTCTCTATTCGTGTGCAAAGTTACAAGTTTTTATGGAAACAAGAAACAAGAGTGAAGAATTATGAACGATGAATGATGAATTATGGATTAAAAAACGTAACTTTGTGCCATGAAACGTACATTATATATTATATTAGGCGTCGCAATACTGCTTTGTTCCGCCCTTCAGGCATCCCCCCGACATCGCATTGAGGAGGTTTCGGAGCTGTTCATGCCGTCCGAGCCTGCGCCAAAGCGAGAAGTGCGCGCCGTGTGGATTACCACTCTGAGCGGACTCGACTGGCCAAAGACCAAAGCCGCCGGCGAGAAAGGCCGCACACAGCAGAAGGCCGAGCTTTGTCAGATCCTCGACCGCCTGCAGCAATGCCACATCAACACCATATTCCTCCAGACGCGCGTTCGCGGAAGCGTCATTTACCCGAGTCAGATAGAGCCGTGGGACGTCTGCCTCACCGGCCAATACGATCGCTCGCCAGGCTACGACCCGCTGCAGTTTGCCATCGACGAGGCCCACCGCCGCGGCATGGAGCTCCATGCTTGGGTGGTGACCATACCCTGTTTCAAGACGGCCAATGCCGGGAAGATGGGACGCAAGTGCATGCTGAAGACTCATCCCGAACTGCTCAAGAAACTGGGCGACACCTACTATGCCGACCCCGGCCTGCCCGGCACGGCCAGCTACCTGGCTTCGATATGCCACGAGATAGTGACCCGCTACGACGTGGACGGACTCCACTTCGACTACATCCGTTATCCCGAAAATGCACCAGCCTTCCCCGACGGCCCGACCTTTCGCAAATACGGCAAGGGAAAGAAGAAAGACGAATGGCGACGCGACAACGTCACCTCCATCGTGCGCACCATCTATCAGGATGTGAAGGCAGCGAAGCCTTGGGTGCGCATCAGTTGCTCGCCAGTGGGCAAGTATGACGACCTCTCCCGCTTCTCGGCACGGGGATGGGCCGCCTACAGCACCGTCCATCAGGATGCCCAGCTCTGGCTGCGCGACGGCGTCATGGACATGCTGTGCCCGATGATGTACTTTCAGGGCGACCACTTCTACCCCTTTGCCGCCGACTGGCAGGAGCGCGCCTACGGCCGCACCGTGGCCCCCGGACTGGGCATTTACTTCCTCCACCCCAAGGAGCGCGACTGGGAATGGGGAGTGGTGCAGCGCGAACTCTGCTACCTCCGCCAGCAGCAACTGGGCGGGCAGGCCTATTTCCGCAGCCAGTTCCTCACCGACAACACCAAGGGCATCTATGACTACCTGAAGGCCGACTTCTATCCCCGACCAGCCCTCATGCCCGCCATGACGTGGCAGAGCGACCGACGTCCGCCGAAGCCCGAGCTGGAGCGTCAGGAACGCTTACAGGGCATCAACGAGCATCTGGCCTGGCGCACGGTCGAGACCGATGCCCCACCATGCCGCTACGCCATCTACGCCAGCAACAAGCGCCCCGTGGACATCTCGCAGGGAGCCAACCTCGTCACCGTCACCTGGGACACCCACTATACATACAACTTACTTAGTTCGAGACTCTACGGCCTACATCTTGCCATCACCGCCATCGACCGCTACGGCAACGAAAGCGAACCGCTCGAGATAGAATAACAATCCAAAAACCGTTCCCTACGGAGGGAATACACCTAAAACCCAATCCCCTATGACCAACAGACGCGACTTCATGAAACGACTGGCCGGCGCCGGCGCACTCATCGCCACCTCCCAACTGCCCTCGCTGGCCGAGGACAAGCCCGCCGTATTCCCCCAGCGCGGAGGCTTCGAGCGCATGTCTCTCTGCTACGCCACCGTCGAAATAGGACTCCAGCAGCCATTCTCCGTGCTACACATCTCCGACACCCACCTGACCGCCGCCTACGACTACGAGAACGAGAAGAAGCAGGAACTGTGCTCGAGGCGCACCACCACCTTCGGCGGCCGACAAGAGGAAGCACTGAGCGATGCCATCGCCTGGGCAAAGCAGCACGTTGACTACCTCGTACACACCGGCGACCTCATCGACTGGCAAAGCGAGGCCAACTTCGACCTCGTCAGGAAATACTTCGGCGAAGGCCTCATCGGCGCGCTCGGCAACCACGAGTTCTCCACCGATATGTGGCTCAGCGAGCCCAAGGAGGAACACACCGAACAGTACAAGGACAACACTCGCGCCAAGCTCCAGGAGGTCTATCCCTTCGACGTGAAGCTCCATTCCCAAATCGTGCGCGGCGTAAACTTCGTCACCCTCGACGACGTCTATGGCTACGTCACGGAGGAACAGGTGAAACGCTTCGAGCAAGAGCTCAAACGCGGACTGCCCATCGTGCTGTGCATGCATGTTCCCTTCTTCACCGACGCCATCTGGCGCGCCACCGTACGGTTCTGGAAGGACAAGGGCCCCTTGCAGAGCGGCGAATTGCCCAAACGTACAGGCGCTTACAAGACGCAGCGCACCGACCCCGTCACCCGCGACTTCATCGCCCGCCTCAAAGCCGAGCCCCTGCTACGCTGCATCCTCGCCGGTCACGAGCACATCAGCGTCGAAGACCAGTTCTCCCCCACCTGTCGCGAATACGTCACCGCCGGCACCTTCCTCTTCCACGGCCGCGAGGTGCTCTTCGTCTGAGGCAAACCTCCATACGCAGCATGTCAACCTCTATTTGGTGAAGTACCTCCGCCGTAAGGGACAAAAGGGCTGGGAAGAACACATCACCTATTCGAACCAATGAAGACTGGAAAAGACGAGTATTATAACAATATTATGAAAAGAATTTTATTATTCATCACCACGCTCATGCTGGCGGGAGCAAGCATGCAAGCTCAAGTAATGAAGGTGGCCGACCTGGAAAAGTATGCCAAGGAACGCTATGGCGACAATTGGCTCGACGCCGCCAAGAATCTGTCCAAGGAACTGACGCTCGACAAGAACGAGTCGCTCACATACCAGCAGGTCATCGAGGCACCGGGCAAGACACGCGAACAGCTCTACGTGATTCTGAACTATTGGGCCACAGCCACATTCCCGCCCACATCGAACAGGAATGGCTCACCCATCACACTCAATGACAAGGAGGCCGGATGCATCATCATCACCTCCACCATCCTCGACATTGCCGACCACATGGGAACAATAAATAAATACTCGGTGAGCATCACTCCCGTCATCCGCCTTGACATCAAGGAAGGACGCGTCCGGGTCACCTACACCGTGCAGTCCTATGATATCTTAGCCGACATCAGCGGCGGATGGATAAGCAGGGGGCTGAAGGATGACGACTCAGAGTTCTTCGGCGACTCGAAGCGCAAGAAGGACGATAAGACCAACCCCTTCCTCTACGACAAACAATGGGAGATTGCCCAGCACTATCCCTTCGTGGCAAAGGACAAGCAAAAACGCACCTGCGCCAAAGCCATCGTCATGACCCACGCCTACTCCAATGCCATTATGGACAAGGTGGAGGAGGCACTGAAAAACGGCGTCGTGGGCAATGAGGACCAGGATTGGTAAACGACATTCAGCTAATACAATGAAGAGATTACTCCTTTCCCTCGCCACCACCATCGTGCTGGCCCTGAGCGTCTCGGCCCAGCAGGCTGCGGTGACGCCCTACCTCACAGTCGAACAGATGCCCGACCTCATCAAGTGCCTGCCCGCACCGCCCGCCTTCGACAGTCCCGAGTTTGCCTACGACATGATGCGCTACGCCTGGGGCAAGCAGCAACGTCTCGACGCCGAGCGCGCCGCCATTGCCCGACGCGATGCCGTATGGTCGTACGAGGCACTCGTGGGCGAGTTTGCCGTGCCATTCGGACTCGAGGTGACGGCCGAGGCGACGCCCGAGATATGGAAACTCCTCGAGACTTCGCTCACCACCACCGATGCCATCCGCGTGGCACCGAAAGCCCACTACCTGCGCCAGCGGCCCTTCGAACGTTTCCAGGACAAGCTGCTCACCGATGAGGAAGACGAACTGCGCGGCGAGGGCAGCTACCCCTCGGGCCACACCATGCGAGGCTGGATTTGCGCCCTGCTCCTGGCCGAGATTGCGCCCGAACGTGCCGACACCCTCTTTGCCCGAGGCTGGATGTACGGCGAGAGCCGCGTCATCGTGGGCGCCCACTGGCAGAGCGACGTCGATGCCAGCCGCGCGGCTGCCAGCATCGGATACTGCGCCCTGCAGGGGAGTCCCGAATTTCGCGAACAGATGCGGCGGGCACAGGCTGAGTACAGGGAAAAGACGGGGCAGTCAAGCGCTCCCACCACCAAAGCGACCCGGAAATCACGCCGCACCGCCCGCACACATCGCGTCAAGCGGCACTAACGTCAAAGCAGATCCGCGTCCAAATGCAAAATGCAAAATGCAAAATGCAAAATCTGCGGGTGAGCGAGAGGAAAATGAAGTTCGCTTCGACCTTCCCGGGTGCGAGCAGATCTGACTGAAGTCAAATGCAAAAAATGAGTTTGTGAGTTCTTTGGTTTGCAAGTTAAACCAGAAGGGGTTGAATATCGTTTAGCTTAGCCCTTACGGGGATTGTTTTTCTGCTTGCTGTCGCGGGAGCCGATGCTTGCTGTCGCGGAAGCCGATGCTTGCTGTCGCGGGAACCGATGCTTGCTGTCGCGGGAGCCGATGCTTGCTGTCGCGGGAACCGATGCTTGCTGTCGCGGGAGCCGATGCTTGCTGTTGTATCTTAAGGTACCTAACTAATAGACATTCAACCTATGGCAGGGTTAAGGTAAAATCCATTCAACCTTTTCTAGGGAAGTACAAGGATTAAGGTACCTAATAGACATTCAACCTATGGCAGGGTTAAGGTAAAATCCATTCAACTTTTTCTAGGGAAGTACACAACGTTTTGCATTTTGCATTTTGCATTTTGCATCTGAGCAACGTTCGAGCCTGCTTCCACTCGGCATAGCCCAAATGTGATTTGGCTCCGCTCCCGCTTACTCGTAGCCATGAACTATCGTTGTTTCCCCCTTTATGGCTTCCCGGCCATGTATAAAAATAAGTAGGAGCTCCGAGCAGGATACAAAAACTGCGACACACTGCTTCGAAAAGGAAGAGCGTGTCGCGCATTATATTCTCCTGGAGCACTGACAGTTGTAGTGCGTGGGACGGAGTGCCGGATATCAGTAGCTGCGGGCGATGAGCACGCGGGCCACGGCGGGCTTGCCGGTGACCATGTCGGTGCCGGGCGTCTGCTCGAAGCCGAAGGGGACACAGCGGATAGTGGCCTGCGTCTCCTCCTTGATGCGAGCCTCTGTCTCGGCCGTGCCATCCCAATGGCAGAGGAAGAAGCCTCCGTCCTTGACGCGCTGCTTGAACTCCTCGTAGTCCTCGCACTCGTAGATGTGGGCGTCGCGGAAGGTCTTTGCCTTCTGGAAGATGTTTTGCTGGATGTCGCCGAGCAGGTCTTTCACGCGGTCGGCAATGCCCTCGAAGGGCAGCGTTTCCTTCTCCAGCGTATCGCGGCGCATCACCTCGACGGTGCCGTTTTCCAGATCGCGGGCTCCGAGGACGAGGCGTACGGGCACGCCCTTCAGTTCGTAGTCGGCAAACTTGAAGCCGGGACGCTTGTTGTCGGCATTGTCGTACTTCACACTGATGCCCAACTCCTTCAAGCGTGCCACGACGGGGGCCACAGCCTCGTCCACCCGCTTGAGCTGCTCGTCGTTCTTGTAAATGGGGACGATGACGACCTGAGTGGGTGCCAATGCGGGCGGCAGGACAAGTCCGTTATCGTCGGAGTGCGTCATGATGAGGGCTCCCATGAGTCGGGTGCTTACACCCCAACTGGTGGCCCAGGCGTATTCGGGCTGATTGTCTCGGTTGAGGAACTGTACGTCGAAGGCGCGGCCGAAGTTCTGTCCGAGGAAGTGGCTGGTGCCGCTCTGGAGTGCCTTGCCGTCCTGCATCATGGCCTCGATGGTGTAGGTGTCCAATGCACCGGCGAAGCGCTCCGTCTCACTCTTGACGCCCTGCACGACGGGAACGGCCATGCACTGCTCGGCAAAGTCGGCATAGACGCGAAGCATCATCTTGGCGCGCTGCTCGGCCTCCTCGCGCGTGGCATGGGCTGTGTGCCCCTCCTGCCACAGGAACTCGCTGGTGCGCAGGAAGAGACGGGTGCGCATCTCCCAGCGCATGACGTTGCACCACTGGTTGACGAGCAGGGGCAGGTCGCGATACGAGTGGATCCAGTTCTTAAACGTATTCCAGATGATGGTCTCGCTGGTGGGGCGAATGATGAGTTCCTCCTCGAGCCTTGCCTCGGGGTCCACGATGACGCCATCGTGCGTCTCATTGGTCTTCAGCCGATAATGGGTGACGACGGCACACTCCTTGGCGAAGCCCTCGACATGCTCGGCCTCGCGCGAAAGGAAACTCTTGGGGATGAGTAAGGGGAAGTAGGCATTCTGTACGCCCGTCTCCTTGAACTTGTCGTCGAGGATGCGCTGCATCTTTTCCCAGATGGCGTATCCGTAGGGTTTTATCACCATGCAGCCGCGCACATCGGCCTGCTCGGCCAAGTCGGCCTTCACCACCAGCTCGTTGTACCAACGGCTGTAATCCTCGCTTCTCTTTGTCAGGAAATCCAGTTCCTTTGCCATTGCTATAAATGTATTTGCGGTAAACTATACCTTATTATTAATATATATGGGGGGCTTTTCGGCCCACCGATTGCCAAACCATCTGCAAAGGTACATAAAAACCTCGGAATATGAAGTGTTAAAAAACCGAAAACACGACGAAATATGAAAAAAAAGTGGACAACGGCCCTCACAGATGCGGAAAATGTGTTATCTTTGCACCGTAATTGGAAAATGAACAGAGTTAGTAACACTAAAAAAACGGAAAGTATGAAATCAACGAAAATCATGGCCGCCATCATGGCCGCCGCTCTGGTGCTTTCGGGATGCGGAAGCATGAGTAACACTGGTAAGGGTGCGATCATCGGTACCACCGCAGGCAGTGCAGCCGGCGCAGGCATTGGCGCACTGGTAGGCAAACTGACGGGCAACACGAAGAAGGGTGCCATCATCGGCGCAGCTGCCGGTGCAGTGGCAGGCGGCACGGCCGGCACGCTCATCGGCCGCAAGATGGACAAGGCAAAGGCTGCTGCAGCAGCTGTGGCAAATGCCGAGGCAGAGTCGATAAAGGACGGAAAGGGACTGGACGCAGTGAAAGTGACCTTCGACAACGGTATCCTCTTCGCCGTGGGCAAGTCCACTCTGACCACCACCGCACAGAACTCGCTGAAGCAGTTTGCCCAAAACGTACTGAACGTCTACACAGACTGCGACGTGGCCATCTGCGGATTTGCCAGCAGCGATGGTTCCGATGCCACGAACCTGACCCTGAGCCAGGGACGCGCATCCGCTGTCAAGAACTACCTGACGGGCACCTGCGGCGTGTCGAATGCCCAGATTAAGAGCACCGACGGATATGGCGAAGACCCCCAGTATCTGATCATGGACGCCAACGGCAAGGAAGACCGCAAGGCCAGCCGCCGCGTAGAGGTGTATCTCTATGCCAGCGACGCGATGATTGCCGCAGCCAACGCCGGCACACTGCAGTAAACGACGACTTTGAACTTTCTCAAGCGATTACAGAGAATTGTCAGATGGATTGTGCTCCTGTTCTTCGGGAGCACAATCCTTTCTGTTTTGGTCTATCGCTGGTGTCCCGTCCACATCACTCCCCTGATGCTCATCCGCTGTGCACAACAGATGGGGCGCGGCGAGGAGATACGGCTCCGACATCGCTGGGTGGACCTCGACTCCATGTCGAAATACATGCCGGTAGCCGTAATGGCCAGTGAGGATCAGCGCTTCCTCCAACATCACGGCTTCGACTTCGTGGAGATCAGCAATGCCATCGAGGAACGCCGGCAAGGCAAGCGCAGCCGCGGCGGAAGCACCATCAGCCAGCAGACGGCAAAGAACGTCTTCCTGTGGCCAGCACAGAGCTGGGTGCGCAAAGGACTTGAGACCTATTTCACGGCACTCATCGAAGTGATTTGGGGCAAACGACGCATCATGGAGGTCTATCTCAACTCCATCGAGATGGGCGATGGCATCTACGGGGCCGAAGCAGTGGCACAGATGAACTTCCACCGCCCGGCCGGCGAATTGACGAGAGCCAATTGTGCGCTGGTTGCCGCCACCTTGCCCAACCCGCTGCGTTTCGACAGCGCGCATCCGTCGGAATACATGCTGAAGAGACAGACCACAATTATGCAACAAATGCGGCATATTGACCTTTTCCCTGCAAAATAATACATAAAATAGCCCTCTACATACCACTTTTTGCCATGTAGACTTTGCAATTTCGCAATACTTTTGCTACCTTTGCATCGCAAAACTTCACACCCAGGTATGTTAGAGTCATTCTTCCGCACACATCAGTATCTTATTGAACACTTGCAGCCCATGCTGCATCGTGCCTTGATGGACGAAATCGACTGGAAAGCTCGTCTCATTGGCATCAAGGGTTGCCGTGGTGTGGGGAAAACCACCTTCCTGCTCCAGTATGCCCGCGAGAACTTCGGCGCAAAGGACCGTCGCTGCCTATACATCAACATGAACAATTTCTATTTCCAAGGCAAGACGTTGTTCGAATTTGCAAGCGACTTCCAGCGCGCAGGCGGTCAGGTGCTGCTCATCGACCAAGTGTTCAAAGACCCCGACTGGAGCCACGAACTGCGCTCCATCCACGACCGCTGCATCCGCCTGCATGTAGTATTCACGGGCAGCAGCGTGATGCGACTCAAGGAGGAGAACCCCGAACTGAACGGCATCGTAAAGTCGTACAACCTGCGAGGCTTCTCGTTCCGCGAGTTCTTGAATATCAAGGCAAAACTAAACCTGCGCACCTATGGCCTCCGCGAAATACAGAACCGCCACGAACGCATCTCGCGAGAGATTCTCGAACAGGTGAATCCAATGGACTACTTCCCCACCTACCTCCACCATGGCTACTACCCCTTCTTCCTCGAGAAGTCCAACTTCTCGGAGAACCTGCTCAAGGTGATGAACATGATGATCGAGGTGGACATCCTGCTCATCAAGCAAGTCGAGCTGAAGTATCTGAACCGAATCAAGAAACTCCTCTACATGATTGCCTCGGCAGGCACCGGTGCGCCGAACATCACACAACTGGCGGCCGAGACGCAGACCTCGCGCGCCACCGTCATGAACTACATCAAATACCTCTCCGATGCAAGGCTCATCAATTTGGTCTATCGCCTCAACGAGGATTTCCCCAAGAAGCCCTCGGAACTGTTCATGCACAACACCAACCTGATGTACGCCATGATGCCGGGCAAGGAGGACAAGCAGGTGATGATGGAAACATTCTTCCAGAATGCGCTGTGGGGACGCCACGACGTGCGGATGGGCGACCGCAGCAGTACCTTCATCGTCGATCGCACCCAGCGATTCCGCATCTGCCTCGAGGTGCCGCGCCGCAAGAACACCGACATCATCTACGCCATCTCGGACATCAACGAAGGCGAAGGGCAGGAGATACCACTCTGGATGTATGGCTTCCTCTACTGAGCCACACCAAGAAATCAGGGAACAAAGAACAAACAATAACTACATTATAAAAGATTGTTATGGCAAAGAAGAAATTTATCACTTGTGATGGCAATGAGGCTGCAGCTCATATGAGCTACATGTTCTCCGAGGTAGCCGCTATCTACCCCATCACCCCGTCTTCGCCCATGGCGGAGCATGTTGACGAGTGGGCAGCCCGTGGTCGCAAGAACCTATGGGGCCAGACTGTCTCAGTTCAGGAAATGCAATCAGAGGCAGGTGCTGCCGGTGCCGTTCACGGTTCACTGCAGGCAGGTGCGCTAACAACTACATTCACTGCTTCTCAGGGTCTGCTTCTGATGATTCCAAACATGTACAAGATTGCTGGTGAGTTGATACCCTGTGTATTTGACGTTTCTGCCCGTACACTGGCTTCACACTCTCTGTGTATCTTCGGTGACCACCAGGACGTGATGGCTTGCCGTCAGACTGGTTTTGCCATGCTCTGCGAAGGTTCAGTACAAGAGGTTATGGACATGACAGCTGCTGCTCACTTGGCATCACTGGAGACCTGTGTACCCTTCGTCAACTTCTTCGACGGATTCCGCACCTCTCACGAGTATCACAAGATTGAGTTGTTGGACCAGGAAGACGTTCGTCCACTGGTTAAGGAAGAGTACATCAAGCGCTTCCGCGATCGTGCCATGTCACCTGAGCGTCCAATCACACGTGGTACGGCAGAGAACCCCGAGACATTCTTCACACACCGTGAAGCATGTAATCCCTACTACGACTCAGTACCTGAGGTGGTTGAGAAGTATCTGGGTGAACTTTCTAAAATCACCGGTCGTGAGTATCACCTCTTCTCATACTATGGAGCTGAGGATGCTGACCGCATGATTATCCTCATGGGTTCTGCCACCGATGCAGCTCGCGAGGCTATCGACTACCTGAACGCTAACGGCCAGAAGGTGGGTATGATTAGCGTACACCTCTATCGTCCATTCTCTGTAAAGCACCTGTTGGCTGCTGTTCCTAAGTCAGTGAAGAAGATTGCTGTTCTGGATCGCACGAAGGAGCCCGGAGCAAACGGCGAGCCTTTGTATCTCGACGTGAAGGATGCTTACTACGATGTTCAGGACCGTCCTCTCATCGTTGGTGGTCGCTATGGACTTGGTTCTCACGATACTACTCCTGCTCAGATTATCAGCGTGTTCAACAACCTCGCTATGCCCGAGCCCAAGAATCACTTCACCATTGGTATCGTAGACGATGTAACCTTCACCTCACTGCCTGAGGTTGAGGAGATTGCTCTCGGTGGTAAGGGTATGTTCCAGGCCAAGTTCTACGGTCTGGGTGCTGACGGTACCGTAGGTGCTAATAAGAACTCCGTAAAGATTATTGGTGACAACACCGACAAGTATTGCCAGGCTTACTTCTCTTACGACTCTAAGAAGTCAGGAGGTTTCACCTGTTCACACCTGCGTTTCGGTGATACTCCTATTCGCTCTACCTATTTGGTAACCACACCAAACTTCGTGGCTTGTCACGTTCAGGCTTACCTGCACATGTACGACGTTACACGCGGTCTGCAGAAGAACGGAACCTTCCTGCTGAACACCATCTTCGACGATGCTGAACTGGAGAAGTTCATGCCTAACAAGGTAAAGCGCTACTTTGCACAGAACAATATCACTGTATATACCATCAACGCTACTAAGATAGCTCAGGAGATAGGTCTTGGTAACCGTACCAACACAATTCTTCAGTCAGCATTCTTCCGCATCACAGCCGTTATCCCTGTTGATTTCGCTGTTGAGAAGATGAAGGCTGCTGCTCTGAAGTCTTACGGAGCCAAGGGTCAGGACGTTGTTGACAAGAACTACGCTGCCATTGACCGTGGTGGTGAGTACAAGAAGTTTGAAGTGAAGCCTGAGTGGGCTAACCTGCCCGATGACGCTGAGAAGCAGGACAACGCTCCCGCATTCGTAAAGGAGTTGGTACGTCCTATCAATGCTCAGGCAGGTGACCTTCTGAAGGTTTCTGACTTCGTGAAGCACGGCACTGTTGACGGTTCTTGGGAAGTTGGTACTGCAGCTTACGAGAAGCGTGGTGTTGAAGCTTTTGTTCCTCAGTGGAACAAGGACAACTGTATCCAATGTAACCAGTGTGCTTACATCTGTCCTCACGCTGCCATCCGACCGTTCGTTTTGACTGACGACGAGTTGAAGGATTTCCAGATTGATACGCTCGAGATGAAGGCTCCTGCAGCTATGAAGGGTATGCACTTCGTTATCGAGCCTTCTGTACTTGACTGTCTTGGTTGCGGCAACTGTGCCGACATCTGCCCAGGCAACCCGAAGACCGGCAAGGCTCTCACCATGGTTCCATTCAACCCCGATGCAGAGGATATGAAGAAGATGGCTGCCGACTGGGACAAGCTGGTTAAGGTGCCTTCTAAGCAGAACCTCGTTGACATCAAGAGCAATGTGAAGAACTCTCAGTTCGCTCAGCCTCTGTTCGAATTCTCTGGCGCTTGCTCTGGTTGCGGTGAGACTCCGTACGTGAAGCTGATTTCTCAGTTGTTCGGTGATCGCCAGATGATTGCCAACGCTACCGGTTGCTCTTCTATCTACTCTGCTTCTATTCCTTCTACTCCTTATACTAAGAACGAGAAGGGTCAGGGTCCTGTATTCAACAACTCTCTGTTCGAGGACTTCTGCGAATTCGGTCTGGGTATGGCTCTGGGTAACAAGAAGATGAAGGAGCGCGTTGCTAAGCTGCTCTGCGAGGCTTGCGAGGATGCTAATGCTTCTGAGGAGTACAAGGCTCTGGCTCAGGAGTGGATTGCCAACTGCGACGACGCTGACAAGACCAAGGAGATTGCTCCGAAGTTGCGTGAGCTCATCCGTGCTGCCGCTGCTGCTGGCTGCGAGATCAACAAGGAACTGGCTACCCTCGACCACTATCTGGTGAAGCGTTCACAGTGGATCATCGGTGGTGACGGTGCTTCTTACGATATCGGTTACGGTGGTCTGGACCACGTGATTGCTTCTGGTGAGGACGTGAACATCCTCGTGCTCGATACTGAGGTTTACTCTAACACTGGTGGCCAGGCCTCTAAGGCTACTCCGCTCGGTGCTATCGCTCAGTTCGCAGCTCAGGGTAAGCGCATCCGCAAGAAGGATCTGGGTATGATCGCTACCACTTACGGTTACGTATATGTTGCTCAGATTGCTATGGGCGCTGACCACGCACAGACCCTCAAGGCTATCCGCGAGGCTGAGGCATGGCACGGACCTTCTATCGTTATCGCTTACGCTCCTTGTATCAACCACGGTCTGAAGGCCAAGGGCGG